>JBFHJN010000028.1:0-33536 GCA_041595875.1 Coriobacteriia bacterium | reverse complement strand
TCAGCACTCACAGGCCTAGAGTGCTAACGGAGTGATCATGGCAGCAGAGCTCAACCCCAGACGGCGTAGTGTTCTCACCGCGCTTGTCGAGGAGTACATAAGAAGCGTGCAACCGGTGGGCAGCAAGGCGCTCGTCGATCGATACAGCCTGGGCTGTTCGCCTGCGACGGTGCGCAACGAGCTTGCGGCGCTCGAGGACACGGGATACCTCTATCAGCCGCACGTCTCGGCGGGTCGTATCCCCACCGACAGCGGCTATCGGGCGTTCGTGGACGACATCTCGGAGGGCAATGCGCTCAGCGCCGAGGAGATCGACGCCGTCCACACCCGCTACGAGCACCTCGAACGTGAGGTCACCGAGGTCATGCGCGAGACATCGCTGGTGCTCTCGGCGCTCACGAGCTACGTCGCCGTGGTGGCCGCGCCTACGCTGCGTCGTGCGCGTATCCGTCGCTTGAGCGTGGTGCCCATGACCGCCGGGCGTGCGCTCGTCGTCGTCGTGACGGACTCCGGCCAGGTGGCCAACCGCGCCGTGGACTTCGGTCGTGACGTGAGCGCTGCGACGCTCACGGAGGTGGAGAGCCAGCTCAACGGCGTCCTGGACGGACTGGTGGGCGATGACGTTTCCCGGCTTCGCGAAAGCGCCGCCGGGGAGACCGGTGCGCGCGCCGGCGTCATGGTGCGTGTGCTTGACGAGGTCATCGACTGCATGGGAGAGGCGGACAACGACCGCGTTCTCACCGGTGGTGTCTCGGCGCTGCTCATGCAGCCCGAGTTCTCCGACCCGGGCACGGTGCGGCCGTTGCTCGGCTTGCTTGAAGACGGGCTTTCGATGCTGCGCATGCTCTCCGACGTCATGCTCACGCGTGATGTCCTGGTGCGCATCGGACACGAGAATCGGCTCGACGCGCTCGAGCGTGTCAGCTTTGTCGCCGGACGTTACGGCGACGGTGACGGCGGCGGTATCGTCGGCGTCATAGGACCCACCCGCATGGACTATCCGCGGGCCGTAGCGAGCGTTCGCACGGTGGCGGACACGTTGTCTGAAATCCTCGGCTGACCGAGGGACAAGGAGATCTGACTGTGGCTGCAGCTTCCAAAGACTATTACGCCGTTCTCGGAGTAGAGCGCGGCGCTTCTGCCGATGAGATCAAGAAGGCGTTCAGGCGCAAGGCGCGCGAGACGCACCCCGACGTTGCCAAGGGCGACGGTGCCGAGGAGGCCTTCAAGGAGATCAACGAGGCGTACGAGGTCCTCTCGGACGCGCAGAAGCGCAGCAATTACGACCAGTACGGGACGGCCGACCCGCGTATGGGCGGCTTCGGCGGCGCTGATCCCGGTGACTTCTTCGGCGGCTTTGAAGACATCTTCTCGGTGTTCATGGGCGGCAGTCCGGGTGGTGGCTCCCGCCAGGTCCGGACCGAGGGCCGGGACATGCGCGCACAGCTCACAGTCACCCTGCAGGAGGCCGCTTCCGGCGTGACGCGGGAGATATCGCTGACCCGGGACGCCCCTTGCAAGGCGTGCGACGCCACCGGTGCTGCCCCCGGCGGCACCTCCAAGCCGTGTATCGCGTGCGCGGGTACCGGGCAGAAGCGGACCCAGCGTCGCACTATCCTGGGCGTGATGGAGACCGCTGTGCCGTGCGACCGTTGTGGCGCGACCGGCACGGTCGTGGACCCGCCGTGTCCCGAGTGTGCAGGTAGCGGACGCGCCCGTGACACCGAGCGCGTGAGCGTCGAGGTGCCCGCGGGCATCGCCGACGGCATGGGTGTGCGCGTCCCGGGCATGGGTGAGGCCGGTCTTCGCGGCGCGGCTTCAGGCGACCTGATCGTCACCGTGCGTGTCGAGCAGCACGAGTTCTTGCATCGCGAGGGCGATGACCTGCATGTGATGCTCACCATCGACATCGCGCAAGCCTCTCTGGGAGCCACCATCGAAGTGGATGGGCTCTTCGAGCCGGTCGAGGTGGCCTTCGGCGGCGGCGTGCAGACGGGTGACACCGTCAAGATCAAGAACGCCGGCATGCCACGCTTGCGCGGCGGCAATGGTGATCTCATCGCGCACCTCAAGGTGGGCGTCCCCAGAAAGCTCAACAAGCGTCAGCGCGAGCTTCTCACAGAGCTGGCCGAGACGTTCGGCACCAAAGTCGCGGAACCCACGCCGCTGCGTAAGATCAAAGACTGGCTGACCGGCTGATGTCAGCGCATCGCTTCTTTGTGACCGGCCCGGTGCCTGATTCCGGTGTCTTGCCGTTGGCGACAGGCGACGTGCATCACCTGCGTGATGTCCTTCGGCTCTGCCCGGGGGAAGAGGTCGTCGTCGTGGATCCGGACGGGCACGCCTCACTTGTGCGTCTCACCTCGGTGGGGGAGCTCGTCGAGGCGGGAGTGCTCTCAGCCGTGCCGGCACCCGCGCTGCCGCGGGTGACGCTGGTCCAGGGGCTGTGTAAGGGCGAGAAGATGGACCTCATCGTCAGGCAGGCCACCGAGCTCGGCATCGAGCGGGTCGTCCCCCTGGAGACGTCTCGCGTGGTCGTGCGGCTGGACGAACGCAAGCGTGAGGCGCGTCTCCAGCGTTGGCAGCGTATCGCCGCCGAGGCCGCCAAGCAGTCAGGCCAGGTGCGCATCCCGCAGGTCGCTCCCGTCACGCGGATCGGGGAGCTTGCGCACGTCCTTGAGTCGGTCGACCACGTCCTGGTGTGCTGGGAAGAGACCGCGGGAGCGGGCATCGGAGCGGTTCTCGCATCGCGCGGCGCCACCCCGGACGACAGCGTCGCCGTCATCGTGGGGCCGGAAGGGGGTCTCTCGGCAGAAGAGGTGGGCGCGATCACCGCGTCGGGTGCGGTCACGGTCTCGTTGGGCGACACCATCTTGCGTACCGAGACGGCCGGCACCGTCGCTTCGGCCATCGCGCTTTACGAGCTGGGCGGCCTTGGAGGCACGCGGCGTGGCTGATCTCACCGTCGCCATGCGAACGCTGGGCTGCAAGGTCAACCGCGTCGAGGCCGAGAAGATCGCCGCGCGTCTGCTGGGCACCGGCGTGCGCGTCGTTGACGAGGACGAGGCCGCCGTCGTTGTGGTGACGACGTGCACCGTCACGGGCGAGGCCGACCACAAGGCACGCAAGGCCGTGCGGCATGCCTTGAGTCTCCCGCAAAACCCCGTGGTGGTCGTCACCGGCTGCCTGGCTTCGATCGACCCGGACGGACTGGCCGCCCTGGGCGAGCGCGTCATCGTGGAGCCGGACAAAGACCTCGTACCTGCCCGCGTCGCCGCGGTCCTGGGGACCGAGATCCGCCCGGCGGGCGTCGTGCCGCGTATCGGCGAGGCGTTCCGCACACGCGCGGTGGTCAAGGTCGAGGACGGCTGCGACGCGTTTTGCGCCTACTGCATCATCCCGTATGCACGTGGGGTCCCGCGTTCCGTGCCCGCTGCCGATGTGGACGCCGAGGTGCGCTCGCTCGTGGACGCGGGGGTCGCTGAGGCCGTCTTGACGGGCATCAACATCGGCCGCTACAGCGACGCTGGTCTCGATCTTCCCGGACTCCTTGAGCTGCTTGCAGCCACCGGTCTGTCCCGCATGCGCATATCCAGCATCGAGCCCGGCGACGTGGACGAGCGCTTCTTGCAAGTCGCCGCCTCCATCCCGGCGTTCTGCGCGCATCTGCACATCCCGCTCCAGGCCGGTTGCGACGCGACTCTGGCGGCGATGGGGCGCACCTACGACACCGCCGGCTTTGCGGCCGTCGTGCGGCGTGCGCGTGAGGCGCTGCCCGGACTGGCGATCACCACCGACGTCATGACCGGCTTTCCCGGCGAGACGGACGAGCACTTCGAGCAGACGCTCGCGTTCGTTGAAACCTGCGGCTTCTCCCGGCTGCACGTGTTCCGCTATTCGCCGCGCGCAGGCACGCCCGCTGCCGGGATGAGCCATCAGGTGCCTTCGGCAGTGAAGGCCGATCGTGCGCGACGGCTGCGCGAGCTTGACGGACGGCTGCGGGCGCGATTCGCAGAGGCGTCTTTGGGCCGCGAGGTGGAGGTCCTCATCGAGCGGGTCAACGATGACGGTTCTGCCGAGGGGACCACGCGCGAATACCTGCACGTGGTCATCACCGGCGCGGATCTGGCCGAAGGGGATGTGGTGATGGTGTGTATTACAGGCGCTGAGCAGGGAAGAACGACCGCTGCGTGGTAGAATGTCGATTGAGCGGACCGGCCTTGGAATGGTGCGGTCCGTGCGGCGTTGCCCCTGGTAGGGCAGTCACCGTCACTAGATGAGAGGTGCGCATATCGTGCTGAACACCACCCAGGTTCGCCTGGTAGTGCCATGTGATCTTGAAATGGTCGATCTTCTCGGCCAAGGGGACCATCTTCTGAAACTCATCGAGGACCAGTTCGAATCGGACATATCGGTCCGTGGCAACGAGGTCTCTATAACCGGCGAGAGCGGCGAGGCCCAGGGCGTCTCGGCCCTGCTCGCAGAGCTCATCGCGCTTGTCCAGAAGGGTGAACGGCTCACGCCGGACAGCGTGGATCGCGCCATCGAGATGCTCAAGCGCGGCGAATGCAGCCCCTCCAGCGTCTTCTCCGACGTGCTGGTGGCGCATCGCGGCAAGACCATCCGTCCCAAGACCGCCGGGCAAAAGCACTATGTCGATGCCATTCGCAGGAACACCGTCACGTTCGGTATCGGCCCGGCCGGCACTGGCAAGACCTACCTCGCCATGGCCATGGCGGTCGACTCGCTCAAGAAGAAAGAGGTCGGCCGGATCATCCTCACGAGGCCTGCCGTCGAGGCAGGGGAGAGGCTGGGCTTTTTGCCCGGTTCCCTTTCCGAGAAGGTCGACCCGTACCTGCGTCCGCTCTACGACGCGCTGTTCGACATGATGGACATCGAGAAGTCCCAGGCGCTCACCGAGCGGGGAGTCATCGAGGTGGCGCCGCTTGCCTTCATGCGCGGCCGGACGCTCAACGACAGCTTCGTCATCCTCGACGAGGCCCAGAACACCTCACCCGAGCAGATGAAGATGTTTCTGACCCGCCTCGGTTTTGGCAGCAAGGTGGTCATCACCGGGGACATCACCCAGGTGGACCTGGCCGGAGGCAAGTCAGGGCTCAAAGAGGTCCGTGCCATCCTCGATGGCGTCAAGGACGTCGAGTTCGTCGAGCTGAACTCCAGAGACGTGGTCCGTCACCGGCTGGTGCAGCGGATCGTGACCGCCTACGGCGAGTACGAGGAGAAGAAAGCACAGGCTTCAGATGACTAGCGTGTTCGAGCGCATCAAGGAGAGATGGCCTACGAGCGGGCCGCTTTCCACCGTGAACGGGCAGCGCGTGATCCTTGGCATCCTGGTCATGCTGCTGGCCGCCGTTCCGCTGGCTGTCCGCACCGTGCCTATCGGTCTTGAATTGGGTGCTCCCGCTCCCCGTACGTACCGCGCCACGCGTGCGATCCAGTACGTGGACCAGGAGGCGACCGAAGCGCTCCGACAGGTGGCCTCCGACGCCGTCAGCCCGGTCTACGCCTTCGATGCGCAGGCCCAGTCCGACGCGCGCCGCAGCGTCGTGGAGTTCTTCTCCTCGGCGGTCTCGGTCAAGACCTCGTTTTCCGAGGACACCACCAGCCAGGTGGACTTCATGCTCGAGCGCTACGGGAGCGAAGTGGATACCGAGACGATCGAAGCGGTCGTCGCGCTGGAAGTGGAGTCCATCGAGGTCGCCGAGCGAAACACCGAGGCGCTTGTGGCCGGCATCTTGTCCGCGCGTATCCTCGAGGGCGACCTGGGTGACGCACGAAACCAGCTTGCGCAGAGCGCGGAGCTCATCCCGCTTTCGCTGGCCGAGCGCTACGTGGTCATCGCCGCAGGCAGCACGTTTTTGGAGCCTACTCTCGTGGTGGATGAAGCAGCCACTGCTCGCGCGCAGCAGGAGGCCTCAGACAGGGTCTCATCGGTGGTCATCCTCAAACAAGAAGGCGAGAACATCGTTGAGAAGGGCGACATCGTCACTCAGCGGGACATAGACATGGTTCGAAGTCTGGGTGGTCTGGAGCAGGGCGTGGATATGCAGTCCACCCTGGCCGCTATCGGGCTGATGTGGCTGCTGATCACCGCTATCGGTGGCTACCTGCAGCGTTTCGAGCACCCGGTGTGGCTGCGCTTCCGTGACCTGCTCATCATGGCGGTCCTGCTGCTGGGGATGATGTATCTCACCCGCGGGACGGCTCTGCTTGCGCCTGAGGTATCGCCGTACGTCATGCCGGTACCGTTGGCGGCGATCCTGGCGACCCTGCTCGTGAGTCCTGTTGCAGGCATCCTGATGACCCTGCTGACCACCGTCGCGGGGCTGCTTCTGGGCTTCTCCGGCGGAGTGCAGGTTGTCGCGACCCTGCTTGCAAGCGCTGCAGCGGTAGTGATCATGGCCAACATCAGCCAGCGCAGTCACCTGTTCTATGCGGGTGCGGCGGTCATCGCCCTGGTGGGCGTTGTCGCGTTCGGCGCATCGCTTGCCTCGGGCAATACTCTGCGCACATCGCTTCTGGGCGGCGCTTATGGCGGTGTCGGTGGTCTTGTCACCGCCATCCTCACTCTCGGTCTGCTGCCGTTCTTCGAATACATCTTCGGCGTCACCACTGACATCCGGCTTCTGGAGCTGGGCAGTCCCAGCCATCCGCTGCTCCGTCGCCTCATGACGGAGGCACCCGGTACCTACAGCCATTCAGTGATGACAGGCAACCTGGCCGAGTCCGCTGCCGAGGCGATCGGTGCCAATCCTGTGCTGGCGCGAGTGGGGGCGTACTTCCACGATGTGGGCAAGATCCGTCGCCCGGGGTTCTTCGTTGAGAACCAGGCAGGCGGAGAGAACCCGCACGACACCACATCGCCCACTCTTTCGGCGCTCATCATCACCGCGCACGTCCGGGACGGGATCGACCTGGCCAAAGAGTACAAGCTGCCAAAAGAGATCGTGGACATCATCCGTCAGCACCATGGGACGTCGATGGTGACCTACTTCTATAACAAGGCCGCCAGCAACGGAGCCACGGTGCTGGACTCGGATTTCCGCTACTCGGGCGAGCGTCCGTCAACGCCGGAGGCGGCCCTGGTCATGCTTGCCGATAGCGTCGAAGCGGCGGTACGTACCGTGAAGAAGGCGACACCGCCCAAGATCGAAGAGGCGGTGCGCAAGGTGGTCGCCGCCAAGATGGAGGATCACCAGCTTGATGACGCGCACCTGACCCTTGCAGATATCGAGCGGATCGTGCAGGTCTATGCGCGGATGCTCGCCAGCATCTACCATCCCCGTATCGAGTATCCGGAGGCAGAACTCAGGAAGGAGCAGCATGCAAGTTAGCGTCAGCAGTCATCGTGAGCCTGAACCGCTGAGCCTGGACGCATTCGAGCGTCTCGGGTTGTTCGTGTTGCGCCTGGAGGACGCGCCTGAAGAAGCCGAGCTCTCTGTCGCGCTCGTGGACGTCGAGGAGATGGCGCACCTCAATGAGCAGTATCGAGGCATACAGGGCCCCACAGACGTTCTCTCGTTCGGATGCGACGATCCGTGTCCTACAGGTGGCGACGAACCCATCTTGCTGGGCGACGTGATCATCTCACCTGACGTGGCCATCAAGCAGGCGGCCGAGCTGGGGACGACCATAGAGGCCGAGCTGAACCTGTTGCTTGTGCATGGTTGTCTGCACTTGCTTGGCTACGACCACGAGAGCGACGAGGACGCGGCTGTCATGCAATCTCGTGAGCAGGTCGTGCTCGACGCGTACGCGGCGGAGTAGTCATCATGCGCAGCAGATCGCTGCTTTGGAGCTTCAACTACGCCATTGAGGGCATCGCCTACACATTGCGCACCCAGCGAAACATGCGCATCCATGTGGCCAGCGCCATCGTGGTCCTCATCGCCTCGCTCTTCTTGCGTATCGAGCGGGCCGAGTTCCTCGCGGTCGTGTTCGCTATCGCATTCGTCCTGGTGACCGAGCTGGTCAACACGGCCGTTGAGGCCACCGTCGACATCGTCACGGACTCCTTCCTGCCGCTGGCAAAGGTGGCAAAAGACGTCGCTGCGGGGGCCGTGTTCGTCTCGGCGCTTACCGCACTGATCGTCGGCTACATCGTGTTCTTCTCGCGTCTGACGCACGTGACAGACATCCTCCTGATCCGGGTGCAGCAGACGCCGCTTCATGTGACCGTGGTGGCGCTCGCCGTCACGGCGCTTGCGGTGTTGATCATGAAGGCGTTTCGCCGAGAAGGCGGCACGTGGGTGCGCGGTGGCTGGCCTTCGGGCCACACCGCACTGGCCAGCGCCGGAGCGGCCGCGATCGCGTACATAACCGGTGATCCCGCTGCCGCGGTCATCAGCCTGTCGGTGGCGGTGCTGGTGGCTCAGAGCCGTGTGGAGTCCGAAGCGCATACGGTGCCGCAGGTGGTGTGGGGTGCAGCCACCGGGCTGCTCATCACCACCGTGATCTTTCAGCTATTCTGGTTCTAGACACTCAAGAAAGGTGACCTGAGGTACCAGATGATGACCATCACTCTCGGTATAGAGCTCGTTCTGTTCGTCCTTCTCGTTGCGGCCACAGCGGTCATGTCCGCCGCTGACGGGGCTGTCGCGTTGATGACCCGCAGCCGGACCCGGCGCCTGTTAGAGGCTGACCGCGGCGGTGCGGAGGCGGTGGATAGCCTGACCGAGCGGCCCAGTCGCCTTGCCGGCGCGCTTGCCGTCCTGCGAGTGCTCACCTACGCCGTCGCCGCGCTGACCGTCGTGGAGTTCTTCTCGTCATCTGCCGAGACGGTCGTCTTCCCTGTCAGGTTGGCGGGTGCTGTGGTCGGCGTTGCGATCGCGTTCGTGTTGGGCGAGACGCTTCCGCGTGCGCTTGCGGTCCACAATCCCGAGCGCGTGGCTCTTGCCTCGGGCGGTGTGGCGCTCAAGTTCACGGCCGCCCTCTACCCGGTGGCGCGGGCTTTCTCGGCGGGATGGCTGTGGCTTGTGGGCCTTGTGGCCGAGGAGCGCGTGGTCGACGTCTGGATCACCGAAGACGAGTACCGCAACGCATCGGTCACCGACGATGAGGAGTCCGCGCGTGAGGAGGCCGAGGAGGCCTTCATCGACGCTGTGGCTGATTTCACGTCCAAGATCGTGCGCGAGGTCATGGTGCCGCGCCCGGACATGGAGTGCCTTGAGGACACCTGCACCGTCGCCGAGGCCATCGAGGCCATCGAGCGCAGCGGCTACTCACGTCTGCCGGTCTACCACGAGTCGGTGGACGATATTTTGGGTGTTCTGTACGCGAAAGACCTGCTGGTCTGCATGGGTCGCGGCGAGTGCGATCCGGCCATCACCGCGCTGGCGCGGGAGGCGTACTTCGTGCCCGAGACCAAGCCTATCGAGGAGCTCCTCGTTGAGATGCGCTCCCGCACCCATATCGCTGTCGTAGCTGACGAGTATGGTGGTACCGCAGGACTGGTGACCATCGAGGACCTGCTTGAGGAGATCGTCGGCGAGATATTCGACGAGTACGACCGCGCGGAGCCGTTCATGGTGTCTTTGGGCACGGACAGCTACCGCGTGGACGGTCGTATGCCCATCGATGACCTCAATGAGGCGTTCGGCACGGACATAGACATAGAGGCCGACAGCGTGGGTGGCCTCTTCATCGAGCTTGCGGGTCACATCCCCGATGCCGGTGAGCAGATCGTTGTTGAAGGACTGCGCCTGACAGTGGACGATGTCGAGAACAACAGGATCCGGCGCATGATCGTCGAGCCGGCCGTGAACGTGACAGACGAGGAGAACCAAGATGCCTGAGATCACCCAAGCCGACCTCGCACTGCTCGCGTTCGCACGCGAGGTGAAGAGCAAAGCATATGCGCCGTACTCGGATTTCAGAGTCGGTGCCGCAGTGTTCGCCGGTGGCGAGATATTCCAGGGCGTCAACGTTGAGAACGCCGCGTACGGTTCCGGCATCTGCGCCGAGCGTGCGGCGGCCATGGCCGCTGTGACTGCCGGGTTCACCGAGTTCGATGCTATCGCCGTGGTAGGGGATTCCGAGTCGCCCACGGTGCCGTGTGGCGCCTGTCGTCAGTTCCTGGCCGAGTTCAATCCCGATCTGCGTGTGATCATGGGCGGCCGCACTGACGCAGTCATGGTGATGACGCTTGAGGAACTGCTGCCCGAGGCTTTCGTGCGCGGTTATCTCGATCAGGATGATGGCGGTGACGAGTAGTGGCTTCGGGCTCCTATACGGAGGTTCTCAGCGGGTTCGTCGCGCTCGTCGGTCGGCCTAACGCCGGCAAGTCCACGCTCACAAACGCCCTGGTGGGCGCTAAGGTCGCCATCACGTCGGACACGCCTCAGACCACCCGGCATCGGCTGCGTGCTGTTCTGGACCTGGATGATGCGCAGATAGTCATCGTGGACACTCCGGGGATGCATAAGCCGCAAGACGCCCTTGGCGAGGAGCTCAATCGCTCCAGCCTGTTGGCGCTTTCTGACGTCGATGTTGCCTGCCTGGTGATCGATGCCTCGGTCAAGGTGGGGAAGGGCGACAAGTGGGTGGCGCATCGGGTCCTGGAGAGCAGCGCCAAGAAGGTGCTGGTGCTCACCAAGGCCGACCTGGTCTCACAAGAGGAGATGGTCGAGCGGCTGCAGTTCGCCCGTAGTCTGGGAACGTTCGATGACGAAGTGGTCCTCTCGGCGGTTGATGGATTCAATCTTGGCGGTTTCGTTGAGACCGTGAAGCGCTATCTGCCCATGGGCCCGCGCTACTTCCCTCGCGACATGCCCACGGATCAGCCGCTGGGCGTGATGTTGGCCGAGTTCATACGCGAGAAGGTGCTGCGCAACACCCGGGACGAAGTCCCGCACGCGATAGGCGTGGAGATAGAGGATCTTGCCGTCAGCCCGGATGGTGAGCACACCAACGTGCAGGCGTACATCTACGTGGAACGTGAGTCGCAAAAGGGCATCATCATCGGCAAGGGTGGCGAGATGATCCGCAAGATAGGTACCGAGGCCCGGGGGGACCTTGAAAGGCTGCTTGGCACCAAGGTGTATCTGGATCTGCGCGTGAAGGTCAAGAAGGATTGGCGTCGGGATGCTTCGCAGATCCGGCGCTTCGGGTATGGGGAGGGGCTCTAGATATGACGATAGATCGCGTGTCCTTGGCATCCATGATCGACCAGACGCTGCTCAAGCCCACGGTCGGCTACAAAGAAGCCGCAGGTTGGATGGACCGCAACGCCGATCAAGGCTTTGCGACGCTGTGCGTCTCACCGTTTCTCGTGCCGCTGGCATCGCAGAAGCTGGCCGGTTCCGTGACCCGGCTGTGCTCGGTGTGCGCTTTCCCGCTTGGATACAGCAACACGGAGTCCAAGGCGGAAGAGGCAGCGCATCTGGTGTAGATGGGCTGTCACGAGGTGGATATGGTGCTCAACATCGGCGCTGTGCTTGAGGCCGAGTTCGACTTCGTCGCTGATGACATCGCGGCCGTCTGCACGGCGGTCTTCGACGAGTCTGACGGCGATTCTATCGTCAAAGTCATCCTGGAGACCGGCTATCTCAACGACGATCAGATCAGCAGGGCCAGCAGCCTGGCCATCGCCGCAGGCGCGCACTACGTGAAGACCTCCACCGGTTTCGGTCCCCGCGGTGCGTCTGTGGAGGACGTGGAGATCATGCGCAAGGCCGTGGGGCCGAAGGCGGGCATCAAGGCCGCCGGCGGTATCCGCGACCTGTCCACGGCGCTTGCGATGCTGGATGCCGGAGCGACGCGTCTTGGCACCTCTTCAGGGATCGAGCTTCTCGACGCACTCGACGCCCGCGCCTAGCGGTCATCGCCGCCTATGTCGGCCACATATCGCGCACGGGCGCTCTCGCTGAAGAAGACCAAGCTTGGCGAATCCGATCTCATCATCACCTTCCTGGCCGAGGACGGCTGTCAGGTGCGCGCCGTTGCCAAGGGCGCCCGCAAGACGAAGTCCCGGTTCGGCTCCCGGGTGGAGCCGTTCACGGTCGTGGACCTCATGCTCGCCCGTGGTCGCTCGCTCGACATCGTCACCGAGGCCCAGTGCGTGGCCACCCACGATGCGCTGCGCGGCGACCTTGACCGCATGTCGGCGGCATCGGTGGTGGTGGACTTTCTCGACAAGATATCGGTCGAATGCCAGACAGAAGAGCGGCTGTTCGCGCTCTCTACCACCACGCTGGATGTCATGGAGGTCGCGGAAGTCGAAGACCTCCGCGCACTGGTGGTCGCGTTCCTCGTGAAAGGCATGGCCATGCACGGTTACCGCCCGCAGCTGACCTCCTGCGCGGGATGCGCCGCCTCCATCCGCAATGCCGACTTCGCGCTCTTCTCGATGTCCAGCGGCGGGGTGGTGTGCGCCGATTGTGCGGGCGCCGATACCAGCACCGTGCGTGTCTCGGCTGATGTTCCGGATGTCTTGAACGCTCTGCTGGGTGCCCGGATGGCCGAAGTGGGGGCTCTTCGCATCCCGGACAGGTTGTTGCGCGATTCGCTGACCCTGCTGCGCACGTTCATCTCCTACCACGTGCCCATGCGCATGAAGGCCCTGGACATGTACGGTGGCGGAGTCCTCTAGTCGCCCGCGCACGGCGTGCTCGCCATGCCTGGTCAGGTGTTGGCACCTCCTGTAAGCAACCTGGTGTAAGATATCCAGACGTTCCGTAGGCGCCGTCTGCGGGCATAAAGACCGCATCATCATGCAGGGAGACTTCACGTATGAAGCCGTTCGCATTCCAAGACATCATCCTGACGCTCCAGCGTTACTGGGCCGATCAGGGCTGCGTCATCCTCCAGCCGTATGACACGGAGGTAGGGGCCGGCACGTTCCACCCGGCCACCACGTTGCGCACCCTCGACCCCAACCCGTGGCGTACCGCCTATGTGCAGCCCAGCCGTCGTCCCACTGACGGGCGCTATGGCGAGAACCCCAACAGGCTGCAGCACTACTATCAGTTCCAGGTCATCTTGCAGCCCAGTCCGGACGACGTGCTGGACCTGTACTTCGGCAGCCTTCGCGCCATCGGCATCGATCCGGCCGAGCACGACATCAGGCTGGTGGAGGACGACTGGGAAAGCCCCACGCTGGGCGCATGGGGCCTGGGCTGGGAGGTCTGGCTCAACGGCATGGAAGTCACCCAGTTCACCTACTTCCAGCAGGTGGGCGGCATCGAATGCAAGCCGGTCCCCGCGGAGATAACGTATGGCCTGGAGCGTCTGGCCATGTACATCCAGGGTGTCAACAGCGTCTATGACCTCACCTGGGTCGAAGGCTACACCTACGGCGACGTCTTCTTAGAGAACGAGCGCCAGTACTCCAAGCACAACTTCGAGCTGGCCGACATCGATATGCTCTACCGCCTCTTCGACACGTATGAGGCCGAGTGCAAGCAACTGCTGGAGGGCGGCGTGATCTTGCCTGCGTACGACTACGTTCTCAAGTGCAGCCATGCGTTCAATCTGCTCGACGCACGCGGCGCCATCGCCGTGACAGAGCGCGTCAGCTTCATCGGCCGTGTCCGCGACCTGTCAAAGGCGTGTGCCGAGGCATACGCGCAGATGACGAGGGGCGGTGATGCTCAATGAGCCGCGACCTGCTGTTCGAGATAGGCGTCGAGGAAATCCCCTCGGGCCCGCTGTACAAAGCCATCGCCCAGATCAAGACGGCTGCAGCCAAGGCGCTTGAGGATGCGCGCCTTGGATACGAGGAGATCTCCGTATACGGCGCTCCGCGTCGGCTTGCGCTTGTCGTGACCGGCCTTGATGAGCGTCAGGAAGACGTCACGCTCAAGGCCAAAGGTCCCGCCGCGGCATCGGCATATGACGACCATGGAGCCCCCACACGGGCGGCCGAAGGGTTCGCGCGCGGCAAGGGCATAGCCGTCACCGACCTGGTCATAGAAGACACCCCCGGCGGTAGCTACGTGTTCGCCGTCGTCGATCGTCCCGGCCAGCCCGCCATCGATGTCCTGCCGGATCTGCTCTCGGGTCTTGTGACGTCGCTGGACTGGGCCAAGTCCATGCGCTGGGGTTCGGGCAGCGCACGTTTCATCAGGCCGGTCCGCTGGCTTGTGGCGCTCTTTGGCGAGGACGTCGTTCCCGTCACCTACGCCGGCCTCACCGCCGGTCGCACCAGCGTGGGGCATCGCTTCTTGTCGGGCCCGGTGGGGATCTCCTCGGCGGGTCAGTACCAGGACGCCATGCGGGGCGCCATGGTCGTGGCCGATCAGGAGGAGCGCGCGCATACCATCCGCACCGCTATCGATGCGGCTGCCGCCTCCAGAGGCGGTACGGCTGTCGTGCCCGAGAAGACGTTTGCCGAGGTCGTCAACCTCGTGGAGTGGCCCACCATCGGTGTCGGTCATTTCGATGACGAGTTCCTCTCCGTGCCGCGCGAGGTCGTCGAGGAGGCCATGGAGTCGCACCAGCGCTATTTCCCGGTGCAGGGTCCTGACGGCGCGCTCACGGCCGACTTCATCGTGGTGCACAACGGCTCACCGGAGCGCACCGAGGCCATCATCGCCGGTCACGAGCGCGTGATCCGTGCGCGTCTTGCCGACGCGGCCTTCTTCTACCGAGAAGACCTTGCGCAGCCGCTTGAGACCTACGTGGCCCGCTTGGGCTCTATCGTCTTCCAGGAGAAGCTGGGTTCGCTGGGCGCCAAGATCGAGCGCATCGAAGCGCTCGTGCGCGCGCTTGCCGCGCAGGTGGATGCGGGCGCTGACACCGAGGCGTACGCCATCCGTGCGGCCCATCTGGCCAAGGCCGATCTTGTGACCCATGCGGTCATCGAGTTCACATCGCTGCAGGGCGTCATGGGCTACCACTACGCCATCGCCGCAGGTGAGGACCCCATGGTCGCCGAGGCCGTCGTAGACCACTACCGCCCGCGCTTTGCCGGCGATGTCCTGCCGCGTTCGCTTGCAGGCAAGCTGGTCTCGGTGGCCGACAAGCTCGACACGATCGCCGGCATCTTCGGGATCGGTCAGGCGCCTACCGGGTCGGCCGATCCCTACGCGTTGCGCCGCAGCGCCATCGGGATCATCGCAATGGTGCTTGACGGCGGCTTGCGCCTTTCGCTTGACGATGCCATCGCCGCAGCGCTCCTTGGCTACTCGGACACGTTGCAGACCCTTGATGTCCAGGCGACAGGTTCGGCCATCAAGGAGTTCTTCACCGGACGGCTGGATGGCGTGCTGCGTGACCGCGGTCACGCATACGACACCGTGCAGGCCGTTCTGGCTGTCTCGGCGGATGACCCGGCTGACGCGCTGGCACGATGCGAGGCGCTCACCGCGCTGCGCGCCGCCAGCGACGACATGGCCGACCTCTCGGTGGCGTTCACACGGGCGAAGAACCTCGCCAAGCCCGAACTGGGCAGCGACGTGGATGTGACGCTCATGGGCGTGGAAGAGGCCCGTCTGGCCGATGCGCTCACGGAGGCCGAGCAGTCCTCGGCACAGGCGCTCGCGGACGGCGATTACATGACGGCGCTGGGTGTGCTCGCACGCCTTCGCGGTCCTATCGACGCCTTCTTCGAGGCGGTCCTGGTCATGGACCCGGATGAGACGCTGCGAGACAACCGTCTGCGGCTGCTCAACCGCTTCGTGGCGCTGTTCATCGCGTTCGCGGACTTCAGCGCGCTTGCGGGATAGGGGAGAGCCATGCCGGTCTCCTCGGGCAAGAACAGAGGTCGCAAGATAGGGGAAGAGCGCATCATCCTGATCGTCTCGGACGGTATCGGCGAGACGGCGCATCAGGTGACCAAGGCCGCCCTGGGGCAGTTCGAGCCGGGCACGTTCCGCGTGGTCAGGCTCCCCAAGATGATGACCAAACAGCAGCTTGCCGAGGCGGTGAACGACGGGTGTGCCGAGGGGTGCATCTTCCTCTACACTCTTGCCAATCCCGACATGCGCGCCGAGATGGAGCGGCTGGTCGCTGCGTGCGACGCGCCGGCCGTGGATATCTTGGGACCTGTGATCGACACGCTCTCCGCTTCGGCGGGCATGGTGCCGCTGGGCGTTGCCGGTACCATGCGCCAGATCGACCGCAGCTACTTCGAGCGCATCGGCGCCATGGAGTTCGCGGTCAGCCACGACGACGGCCGGGGCGCCGAGACGCTGGATGAGGCCGACATCGTCCTTATCGGCGTGTCGCGCACATCCAAGACGCCGCTGTCCATGTATCTTGCGTCCCGCGGGTACTCGGTGGCCAACATCCCGCTGGTGCCGGGCACCGATCCGCCCGATGAGCTCTTCGCCGTGGAGCCGCGTCGTGTGTTCGGCCTGATCGTGGAGACAGACACGCTCACCGAGATACGCGTCAAACGCATGGGGGAGCTGGGTGCCTACACCCGCCGCTATGCCGAGCCCGATGCCGTGGAGCGCGAACTCGAGTGGGCGCGCACCATCATGCGGCGCATAGGCTGCGTTGTCATCAAGACCGGCGGGCGTGCTATAGAGGAGTCCGCGCAGGAGATTCTGCGCTACTACAACTCGTAGTCTTGCAAGCCACGGCTACCTCGTGAAGCTATCATGCGATACGATAGCCCATGACTCAGGCGATCCTTGTGGGGTTACCGCTTGCGCTACGTGTCGCAGCGATGGGATCGCCTGTCCTTGTCAGCGACCTGAGTGAGGGAGTAAGCAAGTGTCCGACGTCAAGCGTGTTTATGCGTTCAGCGAGGGCGACGCTTCGATGAAGTTCGTCCTTGGGGGGAAAGGTGCCAACCTTGCCGAGATGACCAGATTGGGTCTTCCGGTACCTCCCGGCTTCACTATCACCTGCCAGGCGTGCGTTGAGTACTCGCAGGCGGGTAGCCGCTTCCCGGAGGGGTTGGATGCAGAGATCGACCGCCACGTGGAACAGCTCGAGGCTGCCATGGGCAAGCGTCTGGGCGACTCGGACGATGCGTTGCTCGTATCGGTGCGCTCCGGTGCGCCGTTCTCTATGCCGGGCATGATGGACACCATCCTGAACCTGGGCCTGAACGACGTGTCCGTGCAAGGTGTCATCGCGCAGACCGAGAACCCGCGTTTCGCGTGGGACAGCTACCGCCGCTTCATCCAGATGTTCTCCAAGGTGGTGCTCAACGTGGAGGGCGATCTTTTCGAGAACGCCATCACCTCCATGAAGCAGTCGCGTGACGTCCGCAACGACACGGACCTCACCGCGGCCGACCTGGAAAGCCTCGTGGGGCAGTTCAAAGAGATCGTGACCGAGCATGTCTCGGCGGATGAGTTCCCTGAGCTTGTGGTGGACGGCCAGGTGGCCTTCCCGCAAGACGTCGCCGTGCAGCTGCGCCTGTCCATCGAGGCGGTCTTCAAGTCCTGGATGAACAAGCGCGCCATCGACTACCGGCGCCTCTACAAGATCGACGACAACCTGGGCACAGCGGTCAACGTCCAGACGATGGTCTTCGGCAACAAAGGCGAGACCTCCGGCACCGGCGTGGCGTTCACGCGCAATCCGGCTGACGGCACCAACGAGTACTACGGCGACTTCCTCACCAACGCACAGGGCGAAGACGTCGTGGCGGGTATCCGCAACACGCAGCCCATCGTCGAGCTGCTGGACGTGCTGCCCGAGGCCGGCGCCGAGCTGTGGAAGGTCTTCGAGACGCTTGAGAACCACTATCGCGACATGTGCGATATCGAGTTCACCATCGAGCAGGGCAAGCTGTGGATGCTGCAGACCCGCGTGGGCAAGCGCACCGCGCGCGCCGCGCTGAAGATCGCGGTGGACATGGTCGAAGAGGGCCTCATCACACGTGAAGAGGCTGTCTTGCGGATCGATCCCGACCAGCTCGACCAGCTTCTCCACCCCATGTTCGACGCGAGCGTGACCTACGACGTGCTCACCAAGGGTCTCAACGCCAGCCCCGGTGCCGCCGTCGGCGAGGTCGTGTTCACCGCCGAGGACGCCGAGCGGCTCAACAACGAGGGCCACAAGGTCATCCTCGTCCGCTGGGAGACCACTCCTGACGACCTGCACGGCATGGTCGCCGCTCAGGGCATCCTCACCAGCCACGGTGGCAAGACCAGCCACGCGGCTGTTGTCGCCCGTGGCATGGGCACGCCGTGCGTATGCGGCGCCGAGGCCCTCAAGATCGACGCGAAGAACAAGGTAGTGCGCGTTGCCGGCGTGGAGATCCACGAGGGCGACATGCTTTCCATCAACGGCACCACCGGTGACGTCGTCCTGGGCGAGGTCGCACTGGTGGAGCCCAAGCCTTCCGGTGAGTTCGCCACCATCCTCGGCTGGGCAGACGAGTTCCGCGACATGGGTGTTCGCGCCAATGCGGACACGCCCGATGACGCCATCCGCAGCCGCGAGCTTGGCGCTGAGGGTATCGGCCTGTGCCGTACCGAGCACATGTTCCTCGGTGACCGTAAGCAGATCGTCCAGGACATGATCCTGGCCGAGGACGACGAGACCCGCGAGGCGTCTTTGGCGCAGCTGCTCTCGGTACAGCGCGAGGACTTCATCGGCATGTTCAAGGCCATGGACGGGCTGCCGGTGACGGTGCGCCTGCTCGACCCGCCGCTGCATGAGTTCCTCGATGATCCCCGCGAGCTTGAGGTGGAGATCACCAAGGCCGAGTGCGAGGGCAAAGACATGACCGAGGAGCGCAAGCTTCTCGCGCAGATCGATGGCATGACCGAGGCGAACCCGATGCTGGGTCTGCGCGGCTGCCGTCTGGGCATCATGTTCCCCGAGATCTACGCCATGCAGGTGCGCGCTATCACCGAGGCGGCGTGCATGCTGAGGAAGGACGGCGGAGACCCGCGTCCCGAGATCATGATCCCGCTGGTGAGCGTCGTCGCCGAGCTTGAGACGCTTCGCGCCGAGAGCGAGAAGATCGTCGCCCAGGTCATGGCCGACCAGGACTGCAGTTTCGACATGCTTATCGGCACGATGATCGAGCTGCCGCGCGCAGCCGTGACCGCCGACGAGATCGCCAAGGCTGCCGACTTCTTCTCCTTCGGCACCAACGACCTCACGCAGACCACCTTCGGATTCTCTCGCGACGATGTCGAGGGCAAGTTCGTGCCCCGCTATCTCGCCCGGAAGATCTTGCCGCGCAACCCCTTCGAGACCATCGATACGGGCGTTGCCAAGCTGGTCGAGATGGGCTGCGAACTGGGACGCTCCACGAACCCCAAGATCAAGCTGGGCGTCTGTGGCGAGCACGGCGGCGACCCGGAGAGCGTGAAGATGTTCTTCAAGATCGGGCTGACCTACGTGAGCTGCTCGCCGTTCCGCGTGCCTCTGGCACGTCTGGCTGCGGCGCAGGCAACGCTCGCCGAGAAGGCCACGGTTTCTGACAACAGATAAGCGGATGGCCCCGCCCGTTAGCGCGGGCGGGGCTGCCTCTGCAAGGCAGGGGGTTGGATGGCGCACCGGACAAAGCTGTATCAGCAGGCGAGATCGCCCTTGATCCAGGGGCGGTCCAGGGTGCATCGTCCGCTGTGGCAGTCTGTTGTCTCGGGTGCGTTGGCGTCATTCGCTCTCTGGATCGGGATGCTGGCGGCAGATGTGTCTGCCAGGTTGGATCTGCTGATACATGATGAGTCGTTTCAGCTCATCGACCTTGTGCCCGTTCCCGTGCTCTCACTGCTGATAGGTGCGTTGTTCGGCGCGTATCTGGGTGCGGGTCTGGCCAGGCAGATGGGTTGGCACAGAGGGTTCAAGTCGGCGTTCGCAGTGGCTTTTGTCGTCGACCTGGCTGTGTACTTCATCGTCTTGTAGTCGCGTGGCGGTTTGTCACGTGACGGTTTGCATGGTCGCTCTTCTTGAGTTGTCATTGGCAAGGGGCATGGTGGTAGGGGGTACGGCGTGGAGATCATGACCCGCGAGGAGTATGAGGCCGAGGAGCACAGGCTTCTCTCGCCACGCGCGGCCTTCTCCGATGCGTCCCGTGGCCGTGAGCGGCCGATGGAGCCGGATCCTTTGCGCAGCGAGTTCCAGCGCGACCGGGACCGGATCATCCACTGCAAGGCGTTCAGGCGTCTGTCCCACAAGACCCAGGTCTTTCTGGCGCCGGAGGGCGATCACTACCGCACCCGCCTGACCCACACCCTCGAGGTCGCCCAGATCGCGCGCTCCATTGCACGTGCGCTGCGCCTGAACGAGGATCTTACCGAGGCGGTCGCGCTGGGGCATGATTTGGGGCACACGCCCTTCGGACATATCGGCGAGGATGCTCTCAACGACTGCCTGGCCCAGGTTCGCGAAGAGTACCCCGATGCGCGTTACCCGTTCCGGCACAACCTTCAGTCTTTGCGCCTTGTGGAGGAGCTGGAGTATGACGGCAAGGGGCTGAACCTCACGTGGGAGGTGCGCGACGGGATCCACCACCACACGGGCTCTGGGCGCGCGGCCACGCTTGAAGGGCAGATCGTCGCCATCGCCGACCGCATCGCGTACGTGAACCATGACATCGACGATGCGATTCGCGGGGGAGTGCTTACTGAGGCCGATCTGCCGCTTGCCTCCACCGACGTGCTGGGCCACACCCACGGTGCGCGCATCACCACGATGGTGCAGGACATGGTGTCCAGCTCGCTTGATTCCGAGACGATCCGCATGAGCGAGGCCGTCTGGAAGGCGATGATGGACCTCCGCTCGTTCCTTTTCGATCACGTGTATCTGAGCGAATCAGCCAAAGCCGAGGAGCCCAAGGCGTATCGGATCGTCCAGACGCTGTTCTGGCACTTCCTTGAGCATCCCGAGGATATGTACGCCGAAGACGGTATCGCGGCTCCCGCCCAAGCTGCTTCCGCCCAAGCTGCTTCCGCCCAGGATGCTCCCGGCCACGGCGCTCCTTCCCAAGCCACGCTACCCCCTGACGAGACTGACCTTCCTGATCGCGTCACAGACTACATCGCCGGAATGACCGACCGCTTTGCCATCCGCACCTACGAGAAGCTCTTCCTGCCGAAGAGCTGGATGGTGTAAGACGCAGGTCGGATTCTGATGCGATCCCGGTAAGTCGGCGCTGATACAGTCCTTGCTCGAGGGCGGGTTGCGGTATCCCTGTTGGCGCTTCATTGATGGTTGTCGATCAAGACACCTAGTCATCGACGGCGCTCGATGGCTGTATCGATGACGGTCGATCGAGACGCCCAGTCATTGATGACGGTGGATCGACATGCCTGGTCATCGATGATGGTCGATCGACATGCCCAGCGATTGACAGCGGTCAATGAGCTCATTGATGAGCATCGCTCGGCGCACCTGCCCATCGATGCGTATCAATCAAGACGCAAGATGGGTCCCCTCCCTTGCACGGTCAGGATCTACCAGTTGGAACAAGCTGACTTGCAGGTGAGCACGGAGTGAAAGGGTGCACGGGAGTGAACCAGTGCACGGGAGTGAAAGGGTGCACGGGGGTGAACCGGTGCACGGGAGTGAAGGGGAGGATTCCATGAACAGCCGTATCACGCCGCAAGAGGCGGATCAGATGTTCAAAGCGCTGGCACAGCCTACTCGGCGACGCATCATGGAGACACTAGGCATGCAGCACATGAGCCTCATGTCTCTATGTGAATACGCCGGCGTCTCGCAGGGCACGGTATCGTATCACTGCGCCATCTTGCGGGAGGCGCGACTGCTCGGTACGTCGGCGCGGGGACTATGCGTGGACACAACCGGGATAGCTGAACTGACCCACTATATGGATAGGGCGTTCTTGAGTACCACCTGGTGAGTCGTTCTCCATGTTTCTCACTTGTTGCCCCATTCGCCTCCATCGAATAGAATCCACCAGAGCGCCGCGGAGGGAGCGGCGATGTCACGTTGTGCGCGACACACGCCTCAATGCCACAACGGCCCCGGAAGGTTTGCAGGAAGGAGAGGCAGGTAAATGGCTGACTGGATAGTCTGGCTAGCGCCTGTAGCCGCAGTTATCGGCTTCAGCACCGCGGTCTACCTCGCATCCTGGGTCCTCAAGCAGGATCCCGGTAACGAGAAGATGCAGGAGATTTCTAAGGCGACCCAGGAGGGCGCCCTGGCATTCCTCCTCCGTGAGTACCGCGTTTTGATCGTGTTCTCGCTTGTAGTTGCAGTGGTTCTGGCATTCGCCGTCACGCCGCTCACCGCGGTCGCATTTCTGACGGGCGCCATCCTCAGCGCGGCTGCGGGCTTCTTCGGTATGCATATCGCCACGCGTGCCAACTCGCGCACCGCGCAGGCTGCCACAACCGGCATCGCCAAGGCGCTCAACGTGGCCTTCCGTTCGGGCCTCACCATGGGTCTTACCGTCGCCAGCTTCGGCCTCGGCGGTCTGTCTCTGTGGGCCATCACCATGCTTGTCATGGGTTCTGACCCCGTGGGCAACGCCGAGATCGTCAACGGCTTCGCCATGGGTGCCAGCTCCATCGCTCTGTTCGCCCGTGTGGGTGGCGGCATCTACACCAAGGCTGCTGACGTAGGCGCTGACCTCGTCGGTAAGGTCGAGGCCGGTATCCCCGAGGACGATCCCCGCAACCCCGCCACGATCGCTGACAACGTCGGCGACAACGTCGGCGACGTCGCAGGCATGGGCGCTGACCTCTTCGAGAGCTATGTCGGCTCCATCCTCGCCCCGATGGTCCTGGCCATCAGCCTGTGGTACACCGCCGGCGGCGAGAAGAGCATCGACCTGCAGTACGGTCTGGCCGTGCCGCTGCTCATCGCTGCCTTCGGTATCGTGATGAGCATCATCGGCCTGTTCGCGGTCAACGCCAAAGAGGGCGACGACCTGCACGCAGCACTCAACAAGGGCACCTACGTGGCCGCCGGTCTTGAGATCGTCGCCATGTTCTGGCTCTTCTATCACTGGTCCACCCGCACCGGCGCAGAGCCGGAGCGTCTGTGGTACTTCGGCGCGGTAGTCGCCGGTCTTGTGGCCGGTATGGCTATCGGCAAGATCACCGAGTACTACTGCTCGGATCACTACAAGCCCGTCAAGAAGATCGCCGAGGCATCCGAGACCGGCGCCGCCACCAACATCATCCAGGGCCTCGGCACCGGCATGATGTCCACCGCGCTGCCCATCCTCGTCGTGTGCGCCGGTATCATCGCGTCCTACCTCATGGGTAACGCCGCGGTTCCCAACAACGACCTCTCGGGTATCTACGGTATCGCGCTTGCCGCACTGGGCATGCTCTCCATCACCGCCATCACGGTTGGTGTTGACGCGTATGGTCCCGTCGCCGACAACGCCGGCGGTATCGCCGAGATGGCCGGTATGGGTAAAGACATCCGCAAGATCACGGACAGCCTGGACAGCGTGGGCAACACCACCGCTGCCATCGCCAAGGGCTTTGCCATCGGCTCGGCCGGTCTGACCGCCCTCGCGCTGTTCGTAGCCTTCCGCCAGAGCCTCTCCGTTGGTGGTCTGTCCATCGACATGAGCTTGGAGAATCCCTACGTCATCGTGGGTCTGTTCCTGGGTGGTATGCTTCCGTTCCTCTTCGGCGCGCTCACCATGGGCGCCGTGGGTCGCGCGGCCTTCGCTATGATCGGCGAGGTCCGTCGCCAGTTCCGTGAGATCCCCGGCATCATGGAGGGCACCGGCAAGCCGGACTACGCCGCCTGTGTCGACATCTCCACCAAGGGCGCCCTGCGCGAGATGGTCGTTCCCGGTGCCATCGCCGTTGCAGTGCCTATCGTCGCCGGCGTGATCAACCTCTCCATGCTCGCCGGTCTTCTCGCCGGCGCGCTTGTCACCGGCTTCCTGATGGCCGTCTTCATGGCCAACGCCGGTGGCGCGTGGGACAACGCCAAGAAGTACATCGAAGGTGGCGAGCACGGTGGCAAGGGCAGCGAGGCTCACAAGGCCGCTGTCGTCGGTGACACCGTCGGTGACCCCTTCAAGGACACCTCGGGCCCGGCCATGAACATCCTCATCAAGCTCATGACCGTTGTCTCGCTCGTGTTCGTGCCGTTGTTCCTCAAGGTGCACGGCGGATAGTTCTCCCGCGTCACGCGTCCTTCACGGGCGTGCGGCGTAGTACAATGCTCCCGGGTGCGACCCTCGCGCCCGGGAGCATTCCTATTCACAGCCACCGGGGCCATCTTGTCACCCGGAGCCGCTATACTGGCGTCACGCCATATGAAGGGAGGTCAGGTGGGCCGCATCTCCGACGAGGACATCCAGCGCGTCCGCGACGCCACCGACCTCATATCGCTCATATCCGAGACGGTCGTCCTGAAGAAGAAAGGGCGGCTGTTTTGGGGCCTGTGCCCCTTCCATGGCGAGAAGACCCCCAGCTTCAAGGTGGATCCCGGCACGCAGCTGTGGCACTGCTTCGGCTGCAGCGAGGGCGGCGACGCCTTCGGCTTCGTCATGCGTACCGAGAACCTCGAGTTCCCTGAGGCCGTGCGCCGGCTTGCAGAGCGCGCCCACATCGACATCGTCGAGGAGGGCGGCGGCCTGCCCGCAGGTCGCAAGGAGCGCCTCATAGCGGCGTGTGAGGCCGCTGCGGCCTACTTCCACGGCCAGCTCACGCATGCGCGCACGCCGGGCGCTGAGGCGGCCAGGGAGTACCTCAAGAAGCGCGGCTTCGGCATCGATGTGGCAAAGCACTTCAACCTGGGCTATGCCCCGCACGGCCGGGACAACATGACGCGCGCGCTTTTGCGTGACGGGTTCACGCGCGAGGAGCTGGTGGAAGCCAACCTCTCGCTGACCGACGGCGCCAGCCTCAAAGACCGCTTCTACAACCGCATCATGTTCCCCATAAGCGACCTCTCCGGCCGCGTGATCGCCTTCGGCGGCCGCGTGGTGGGCACCGGCGAGCCCAAGTACCTCAATACCGCCGAGACGCCCATCTTCTCCAAGTCATCCAACCTCTACGCCATCGACCGCGCCCGCAACGAGATCGTCTCCTCGGGCACCTCGGTGGTAGTGGAAGGCTACACAGACGTCATCGCGCTGCATGAGGCGGGCATCGCCTACGCGGTAGCCACGCTGGGCACCGCGCTCACGGAGCGCCATGTCCGCCTCCTGGGCCGCTTCTCCAGCCGCGTCGTCTACCTCTTCGACGGTGACGCCGCAGGCATCCGCGCGGCGGACCGCGCCGCTGAGTTCATCGACTGGCACGCCACGCCGGAGGCCGGAAGCTCCAAGACCGACCTGCTCGTGGCTATCATCCCTGAGGGCGCGGACCCGGCCGATTACGTCTCGGCAAACGGGGCACAGAAGATGCGCGAGCTTATCGGGGAGGCACAGCCGCTGCTGCGGTTCGTCATCGATCAGCGTCTGGCGGACCACGACCTCAACTCGCCCGAAGGTAGGGCGCGCGCACTGGAGGCTGCCTCTGTGGTGCTCACGCGCGTGCGCGGCTCCATCCTGGAGCAGGACTACACCAACTATCTGGCCAATCGCCTGCTTACCGATTTCGCGACGGTGCAGCGTGCGGTCTCTGCGGCAAAGCCGGAGCCCAGAAGGGGAGAGAGCCCTGCTCAGACCCCGTCCGGCCAATCCGGCGAGGCGTCCAAGAAGCCTGCCGCCGCGCATCAACGTCCGGACGGACCGCAGGCCAAAGCCGAGTATGAGCTGCTGCGCCTGGCTGTCATCTCGCCCATCGCACGTGGTAAGGCACAAGAATTGCTTGCAGAGGGACTTGTGACCGGGGAGGAGATCAGCAGCGTGCTTCTGCTCGTCTTGCAGGCGGGTGAAGCGCGGAAGAAGCAGCTGTATGAAGCGGTCGCCAGAAGCGATCGGGCGGCTGCAGAGATGATCAGCCCGTGGTTGGTGGACGCTCCTGAGGTGGAAGAAGTAGAATACGCAGTCCGTGAGATTGCTATCAGACTCAAGGATTTCGACCTTACGCGTCAAATCTTAGCGAAGAGGGCTCAATTATTGAGCCTGGATGCCGAGAAAGATAAGACGGCATTCGACGGCTTGTTCAAAGAGATCGCGGAGTTGCAGCGGCTGCAGGCAGAAGTGCGGCGCGGACTGGGCGACATGGAACGATCTGGAGGCGGAGACACGGCGTGACCGCAGACAAGAAGACCGGCTCCACCAAGAAGACCGGCTCCGAAACAAAGACTGCACCTGAACTCGAACTCTCGGCCGTCAAGACACTCGTGAAGATCGGCAAGTCCAAGGGTAACCTCACCGAAGAGGAGATCCAGGGTGCGCTGAGCGACATCGACCTGTCTGACGACCAGTTCGAGAACGTCTACTCGCACTTCCAGCACAACGGCATCGATATTCTGGACGATAGCGTGACTGACGTGGACCTTTCCACGGTGGACATGGTCAAAGACCCCGAAGACGACGACGTGCATGACGACGATGCCGACGACGCCGGTCCTGACGTTGTCGTGGACAAGCCCGAGCCCGCCAAGAAGGCCGCGGCCAAGCCGCGCAAGAAGCCGAAGCGCCGCGTGGACACCTCGCTTGCTCCGCTTACCGCTGACCCCGTGCGCATGTACCTCAAAGAGATCGGCAAAGTAGCGCTGCTCACCGGACCGCAGGAAGTGGACCTGGCGCAGAAGATCGAAGCCGGGCTCGTAGCCACCGAGGCGCTTGAGAGCGCCGAGGAGAACGGCGTCAAGCTCAGCCGGGTCGAGGAACGACGGTTGCAGCGCACCGAGGCCATCGGCCTTGCCGCCAAGCAGCAGCTCGTGGAGGCGAACCTGCGCCTGGTCGTTTCCATCGCCAAGCGCTACGTCGGCCGCGGGATGCTGTTTTTGGACCTCATCCAGGAAGGCAACCTGGGCCTCATACGCGCGGTCGAGAAGTTCGACTACACAAAGGGCTTCAAGTTCTCCACGTACGCCACGTGGTGGATCCGTCAGGCCATCACTCGCGCCATCGCCGACCAGGCGCGCACCATCCGTATCCCGGTGCACATGGTGGAGACCATCAACAAGCTCATCCGCGTGCAGCGCAGCATGCTTCAGGACCTTGGCCGGGAGCCAACCGCCGAGGAGATCGGCGAGAAGATGGAGATGACCGCGGAGCGCGTGCGCGAGATCCTCAAGATCAGCCAGGAGCCCGTCTCGCTTGAGACGCCTATCGGCGAGGAGGAAGACTCCCAGCTGGGCGACTTCATCGAGGACGGCGAGGCTGTGGTCCCTCCGGAGGCCGCAAGCTTCTCAATGCTGCAAGAGCAGCTCTCCAAAGTGCTGGACTCGCTGTCCGAGCGTGAGCGCAAGGTCATAGAGCTCCGTTTCGGCCTGGAAGACGGCCATCCCCGGACACTTGAAGAAGTCGGGCGTGAATTTGGTGTTACTCGGGAACGTATCCGTCAGATAGAGAGCAAGACGCTGTGCAAGCTGAGGCATCCTTCGCGCAGCAGCAAGCTCAAAGACTACCTGGAGTAAGACGTTCCCACTCGTAGACCCAGAGGTGATCTCAGGGCCTCCGCGTGCGCGGAGGCTCTACTGTTCGAAAGGTGTTGAACCATATGCCCGCTGCTGGTCCCAAGAAGAGCTCCTCGCGAAAGCCGGAGGCGCATACCCTCGTACCCATGAGCACAGACTCGGTACGGGTGTATCTGCGCGAGATAGGCAAGGTGCCGCTTCTGACGGCACGTCGCGAGGTCGAGCTTGCCAAGAAGATAGAGGCGGGCCTGGCTGCCGGCGACCAGCTTACGGAGGCCGAGGAGAACGGCGTCAAGCTCGAGCGCGTCGACGAGCGCCGGCTTGAGCGTGTGGAGGCCGAGGGCCTCGAGGCCAAGAAGGCCCTCACGGCCGCCAACCTGCGTCTTGTGGTGTCCATCGCGCGCCGCTACGTGGGCCGCGGGCTGAGTCTTCTGGACCTCATCCAGGAAGGCAACCTGGGCCTCATACGCGCCGTGGAGAAGTTCGACTACACCATGGGCTTCAAGTTCTCCACGTACGCCACGTGGTGGATCCGTCAGGCCATCACCCGCGCTATCGCGGACCAGGCGCGCACCATCCGCGTGCCCGTCCACATGGTGGAGACGCTCAACAAGATGAGCCGTGTGCAGCGCGATCTGCTGCAAGACCTCGGCCGCGATCCCACTCCTGAGGAGATCGGCGAGGTCATGGAGCTCACCCCCGAGCGCGTGGAAGAGATCATGAAGATAGGCCAGGAGCCTGTCTCCATCCATACACCGGTAGGCGCCGAGGAGGACTCCCAGCTGGGAGACTTCATCGAGGACTCAGATGCCATTGCACCGCCGGATGCCGCCAGCTTCACCATGATGCGCCTGCAGCTTGCCGAGGTGCTCGATTCGCTCACGGATCGCGAGCGTCAGGTGATCGAGCTGCGCTTCGGCCTCATCGACGGGCGTGCGCGCACGTTGGAGGAGGTAGGCCGGGAGTTCGGCGTCACGCGAGAGCGCATCCGCCAGATAGAGAGCAAGACGCTGGCAAAACTGCGTCATCCTTCGCGGAGCAGCCGCCTCAAAGAGTACCTGGACTAGCTTGGCGCAACCTGGTCGTCGCGGAGGCGGAGGGCGTTAGCAGCCGTCGTGCCGGCCCCTGGCGTTCGCTTTCCTCACACAGCGCAATAAGAAACGCCGCCCGAGTGGGGCGGCGTTTGTGTTTGTTGGCTCCTCGGGTAGGACTCGAACCTACAACCCTTCGGTTAACAGCCGAATGCTCTGCCAATTGAGCTACCGAGGAATCAGATGTGCTTGGCGCGCCACGCGATTATATGCAACGTGTCTGTCGGGCGCAAGCGCACAGATAGGCTTTGGAGGGAGTTCGGGCTGTCTCGGCAGGGAGTTCGCGCCGGCAGTGACTGGGAGGGCTAGTTTCGAGGTCCATTGATGGTCATCGATGGGCGCATGTGTTCATCAACCGCCATCAATGTCCTGCACCTTGGGGTCGGTGATGGAGCGGGGCTGCGGGGCGGCTGGCACGGGGCGGCTGCGGCGGGGCGGCTGCGGCGGGGCGGCTGCGGCGGGGCGGCTGCTGCGGGGCGGCTGCGGCGGGGCGGCTGCTGCGGGGCGGCTGGCGCGGGGCGGCTGGGCATCATGTCATTTGTCCCAGTCGTGAGATTCGGCCCCCCGTTCGCCGCCAACCCGTCGCCCGAGGCGCGCTTCTACGGTATAGTGTCTTTCCGCAGCACTGAACGTGGGATGACGGCATCGTCTGTCACCCTCAGATGCACTGGTGTGGGCCCGTAGCTCAATGGTGGAGCAGGGGACTCATAATCCCTTGGTTGTAGGTTCGAATCCTACCGGGCCCACCAACGCGCACTACACGCAAAGTATGAGGCGATACATGCCCAGGAGCAGAGTCGCGCGTCGTGGCACCAAGCGCGAGCGCACCAAGAAGAACGTGACGTGGCTTTCGGCATCCATTGCCGTGGTCGCAGTCCTCGCCCTTGGAGCCGCCTTCGCGCTTGGACTCTCGGCCAACAGGCCCGCTGTGGTTGATCCCGGCGAGGTGGAGCTCTCGGCGGAGATGCTGGACACCAGCTCCCAGCAAGAGCTCACCCCGCAAGTCGCCCCCGATGCCGCAACCGCGCTCATCGAGGTCCCGGACGTGTGCGGCATGCAGCTGGAGGAGGCCGAGACGCTCCTGGCGGTGGCGGGCTTCAGCGTCATCCGTGTACCAACCCCGGTGGGCGAGTCCCAGCCCGGCGTCATCCTTACGCAAGACCCCGTGCAGGGCAGCAGGATCGGCGCAGGCTCGGATGTGTCGCTGGTCTATGCGGACGCGGTCGCCGAGGTGGACCAGACAAGCACCGCTACGGCCACCGGGAGCGCCTCAGGTGAGCTTGTGGTGTGCATAGACCCGGGCCATCAGCTCAAGGCCAACCTGGACACAGAGCCCGTCGGTCCCGGTTCCAGCGAACTCAAGCCCAAAGTCACCGGCGGTGCCACCGGCGCTGTCACCAAGCAGACGGAGCACGCGCTTGCGCTCATCATCTCCAACAAGGTCAAAGAACGCCTTCAGGCCAAGGGCGTGACCGTGGTCATGACACGCGTGGCCGATGCGGTGGACATCTCCAACCGTCAACGCGCCGAGGTGGCAAACAAGGCCAACGCCCAGTTGTTCGTGCGGATACATGCCGATGGCTCGGTGAACGCGGACATCCAGGGGATCTCCACGCTGTATCCGGCCAACAACTCGTGGGTGTCTCCTATCGAGGCACGCAGCGTGCGAGCGGCCAGGCTGATCCAGGACGCGACGGTCAAGGCCACCGGTGCCACGGACCGCGGTCTTACCCCTCGCGGAGACATCGCCGGGTTCAACTGGAGCACGGTTCCGGCGGTGCTCATCGAGACGGGCTTTCTTTCCAGCCCGGTTGAGGATAAGCTGTTGGCCACGGGGGACTACCAAGACAAGCTAGCCGACGGCATTGCCGCGGGCATTCTGGCTTATCTTGACGTGTAAATAGGGGGATGGATGGCCGGCACCATCAAGACCGCATTCTTCATCGCGCTTGCGATGCTTGCTGTGCTTATAGGCACGTTCTTCTACTGCGCCCAGACCGGCTGCGCACTGCCGTGGCAGTCCACTGAGGTGCCCACGCAGGTGCTTCTGATCGCGGGATCGCCGGATGACACGGGCGCCAATGTGGCGCAGATCATCGCTGCGGTGGATACCGACGCGGGCACTGTGACCGCCGTTGCGCCTGACTCAGAGGCCACCATCGCCGGTACCGGCTACGATCAGCTGAAAGACGCGCTGCCCTTTGGCGGCGGAGCCGCGGTTGCCAAGGCGTACGCGCAGCAGACCGGCGCAGACGCGCTGCCCTTCATCGATATGAGCGCGTCACAGCTTGCTACCGCCGTGGATGCTATGGGCGGAGTGCGCGTGGATCTTCCGGCGGCCATGGACGTCTTCGACGGCGAGACGCTGTTCACGTTCACGCCCGGTACGCAGACGGTGAACGCCGCCGAGTTCGCCGCCGTGCTCAAAGGCAGGCCGTATCTGACCAGGAGCCAGCGCACACAGCTGGACACCACGCTCGCGGCCGCGCTGGTGCAGATAGTGGCGGAAATAGCCGACGATTCCAGGGTAGAGCTTCAGTCTGCTTCATTTGAAACCGATATCTTGTCAGAGCCGCTTGGTACGGTGCTGCAGCGGCTCTCGCAAATGGAACTCTAGCCGGAAGAGTAGTGATAGTATGTACAACGCGCGTGCCAAAACACGCGTTTCACGATCTGAGATGGGGAGAGGGGACTCACTATCGTGAGCATGCAAGAGACAGGCACCCCAGAGGTGCACAAATCCAAGCGTCAGGCGAGCATCGCGCTCGTTGGTCTACTGGCGGCGGTCGCAGTGTTTGCCGCGGCCTTTGTGGCGTTTGACGGGGCGGAGATCGTTGCAGACCTCATGTCGGGGGATGAGGTCGCAGAGACGGTGGTACCGCCCAAGCCGAGCGTTCCAACGGAGGACGAGGCCACCACGGCTGAGCCTGCCGAGGAGCCCGAGGAGTCCGCTCAGACCACAGAGACAGAGTCTGCAACGGAGACCGATGACACCGCATCAGCGGGGTCGGTCACACCCGCAGTCACTTCACCCACCGGAGATCAGCTCTCGCGCATGTTCTGGGAGCAGGTTGGCAGTCAGGAGCAGATAGGCAAGCTCGTGGCCGGTGAGATCTCCGGCTTCAGCCTGGGCACCGTCACCAATAACGGCACCTCCGCCAGCATCGGCGTCAGCGCCAACTACAAGGCGGGCGGCTCGCTGGGCGGCACCATGGTGCTGCGCAACTACAGCGGCGTGTGGTACTTCAGCTCCATCTCCAGCGCGGGTGGCGGTACCACCGTCAAGAGCATCCCGGCTGACACCGGTATCACCAGCACCATCGTGGCGCAGACGCCAACCAACCAAGACATCCCCAAAGCCATCATCGGCGGCGGCTACAAGACCGTCACCGTCAACAGCGTGTCCGCGGGATCCGGCACGGCAACCGTCAGCATCACGCTTTCTGGCGGCACCTCAGCCCGTGTATCCGGCACGATCCTGTGCACCAGCAAGACCATAGGCGGCACAAAGTACTGGTTCATCACATCGTTCCGACGAGCATAGAGCGGGAGTCACAAGAGTGGAGCTGCGCGATTACCTGAACGTCGTTCGTGCTCGCAAATGGGTCATCATACAGGCGGTCGTGATCGTCACTCTGGTTGCGATAGTCGTCAGTGTGATCCAGGCGCCAACGTATGAATCCGAGGCCCGTGTCCTCATCTCCGAGAAGGACACGGGCTCCGCTTTGCTGGGGCTCTCGCTCTCAGAGTTCAGCCAGCCTGAGCGCGGCCTGCAAACCCAGGTGCAGCTCATGCAGGTGCGCCCGCTCCTGGAAAACACCATCCGGCAGCTGGATCTAGGTGTGACGCCCGATGAGCTTGCCAAGCGTGTCACCATAGCCGGCGTTGGCCAGACCAACATCGTCAGCATCAAGGCCACGGCGGGAGACGCGCAGGCCGCCGCTGACATCACCAACACCCTGGCCGAGGAGTTCGTGTCCTGGAGCCGCGACTACAAGCGTGAGAGCATCCAATCTGCTGCTGCAGAGGTGGAGACGCGCCTGGAACAGTCCAAGACGGAGATCTTGGAGCTTGGACGCCGCATCAACGACGAAGGCAAGACAGACGACCTCTCCGCCGAGCTGGCTATCGCCACCGGCAGCTACACCACGCTTGCCAGCCAGCTGGAGCAGCTCAAGATCAACGAGCAGCTTGAGTCCGGCGCCGGCCGTGTGGTGAGTCCCGCCGTGGTCACCACAGACCCCGTTGAGCCGCGTCCTGTACGCAACGGCGCGCTGGGACTGGCTGTGGGCCTGGTGTTCGGGCTGGGCATGGCGTTTCTCTACGAGTACCTGGACAACACCGTCAAGTCCTCCGAGGAAGCCGAGGGTCTGTTCGGCGCCCCGGTGCTGGGCCTCATACCCGCCGAGAAGTTCGACAAAGGCGAGAAGCGACGCCTCAGCATCATCCAAAGACCGGGATCGCCTGTCTCCGAGGCGTACCGTGTCCTGCGCAACAGCCTCGACTTCGTCAACTTCGAACACGACATCAAAACGCTGCTGGTCAGCTCGTGCGCTCCGGCCGAGGGCAAGTCCACCGTAGCGGCCAACCTTGCCGCAAGCCTTGCGCAGGCGGGCAAGAAGGTGGCGTTTGTGAACACGGACTTCCGCCGCCCAACAACCGACCAGTTCTTTGCCGTGAACAACATGATCGGCCTGGCGGATGTGCTGGCCGGGACCAACACCCTCAAGGCAGCCTTACAGCAACCTTACCAAGACCTTAACCTGCTCGTGCTCTCCGCGGGCAAGCTGCCCCCCAACCCCTCAGAGCTGCTGGGCTCCAAGAAGATGAGCGAGCTCATCAAGAGCCTGGAGGAGTGGGCGGACTGGGTGATCATAGACTCGCCGCCGCTTCTGGCGGTGGCGGACGGCGCCGCAGTGGCGCGCTGGGTGGATGGCGTGCTCATGGTCAGCAGAGGCGGGGAGTCCACCCGTGAGGCTGCACGTAATGGCCGGGAGATGCTGGAGAACGTGGGCGCCAAGATAGTGGGCGTTGTCGTCTGGGGTCTTGAGGGCGGCGTTGGCGGCGGTGGCTACGGGTACGGCAAGTACG
>JBFHJN010000027.1:0-33624 GCA_041595875.1 Coriobacteriia bacterium | reverse complement strand
GGCACCAGCACTGGATAGACCCTCTTCAGGCTCCAGCGACCGTGAAAACCGCGATCAAAGATCCACTTGTCCGTTGCCGCACCAAGATCACGAAGGCGCGGGAGTAGGGCTTCCAGCCGCGAACGGTACTCCGAGTAGAGCGGATTGCCGATGAGATTCTTGATGACCGTACGCTCGTACGAACTCCAGTGAATGATGGATCCCCTCTGATCCAAGTCGACCAACATCTTCTCAATCAGAGAGCGCCTGGGGTCAGGGTCTGCAGCATCCGCCAGAAACTCGAAGTGCCGAGTTTCTCCGGTCTCTAGTTCTTCGTGAATGGAATACTGCAGCGGCACGACCTCGAAGGGAAAGGTGTTTCGCACAATCGGCAAAGGGGATCCGATAGTCTCGAAGTCCAAATGCCGGACCGGAGACTCAAAGTCGGCAAGCCAGTCGGGACACTCCGGCAGCACAAGTCGTTCACCGGTGGTCGTTACCTTCCATGTGCAATACCAACCCTCATGTGGGCGTCCATCAGCATAGGTGAGTATCTGGCGTGCCTCGATTTCGCTCATCTCCAGAAGGGAGTCGAAGCCACTCTCGACGGCACGCTGAACAACAGCCTTTGATGCCTTCGGGAGTTCTCCGACGGGATGCTCTGGAGGATCACCGAGCGCTGGACACGACTCAAGAAACGGACAGCCATACGGACTCGAACAGGAAGTGTCCTCTGGGACCACTGGCGGGCTGTCAGACTGCACCACACGCATGAGCCGTAGGGCGGCGATTTGAATGTCATCCTGAATGGATTCGGCCTCAGCTGTAACATCTTCCTCGTGGAACAGCGCCTCAAGATCGTAGTCTCCTTCAGACCACACGTAGTCCTTGTTCAAATGGACCAGTCGTACGCGAGACACATCAATGCCGGCGCCTCGAACAACCCAGAGCTGGACCGCGACGTCGAGCAAGTGCTTGCGCTGATCGTACTTCGATGTTGACTTGACCTCATTGAGGGCAAATGTTCCATCTCTCAGACGCTCAAGCACGTCAACGCGGATTTTGATGCCTTCATGGGTGAAGGCCGCTTCGTGGATCACGGATGCACCTGCCCTCAGTGCGACCGCAGTCTGTTCGACCGCTGCCTTATGCAGCATGGCATCGTCGACAATCCGAATACCAGGGGCAAGACCCTTGGACTGCAAACGATGATCCCATCGCTGGCGTGCATACTCACCGACTTCGTGGCCAGCATCGAACAATGCTTGGGTGAAGGCATCCACCTCGGGGCGAGGAATACCTGCTCGCACCTCAAGCCAGGTGTACAAGGGACACTGCATGCCATGAACGAACTTCGATTTGGATAGTGGCGCGCTAGACGTGAGCGGTAGGACAGCGAACTCGGTCTTGGACATCTCTGGCCCCCCCAGCGTACGGAATGAAGGAACGTCCGGTGGCGAGTCCTACGACTTCGGCTTTCTGAACGTAATCATGTTCTGATGGTGATGGTTTATCTTGTAGGCGTAGGGATAGCCAAAAGGAAACAGCGGCTTCACGGGTTGCAGCAGAACCGTGGTCCCGCTGAACTCAAAGCCAATCTCGCCCATCATTCGCACGACCTCTCCCTGAACGCAAACCTCGACCTTGTTGACGGTGAAATCGCTGATGATGATCGTGCAGTACTTGCCGGGTCTGAGAATCCCGTACGCCCCCATCATGATTTTGCTGAAGGCGTCGACGAAGTCCGAGAAGTCATCGAAGTTGCCTAGGTCATTGGGGTGGTCACTGTAGATTTGCTTGCCGGGCCTGGCTCCAATCCGATACTTCTTCTCCTTGTCCGACCAGTGCCTCGTTCCTTTGCCGTCATTCCTCAGGATGTTGTGATACGGCGGCGAAGTCACGATGTAGTCTACCGGCCCGAGATCTGCAATCACCTCTCTTGAATCACCGACGATGTACTCATACTCGTGAATCTGCTTCTCTTCCAGGCGTGCTGCAGTCAAGTCACGATACTCGGCCGACAAATCGATGCCGACTGCCTTTCGGCCACTGCGGGCTGCCGCCAGCAGCGCCGTACCACTTCCCGCAAAGGGGTCCAAGACAGTCATCCCCTTCTTCGTGAACATGCTTATCAACTTCTCTACATCGCGCACCATGAAGGGCGCCGGGTGTGCATAGGCGGTGCGATCATCTGCGCTCGGCTCCGTATTCCAGTAGCTCCTGGTCAAGAGGAGCCAGTCCTTGCCGGTCAAGTCGTTGAGTGTATTCCGTTCGTCGTACTTGCCTGGCTTACCCTCTTCCGAGAGTGGCTTTCGCGGTCGTTTGCGCTTCCTGGCTGTTTCTCGGGACTCAGTCACTAGAGATTCCTTCCAAGGTCTTTCATGTCCTGCAAGGTCGCTTCTGAGAATGTGGACATGCGCGCGACCTGTGAGTAGGTGACATACGTCCAGTTGTGGTCCGCGAAGCTGGTTGTGAACAGCGGGTCCCGTATTCCTAGGAGCTCAGTCTCTCGATCATCGGGAATCACCATGAACTTCGGTACGGTGGTGTCCAGATTCGAGGCCCGCTGGATTGCGGAGGTGAAGTTCGTTGAGTTCTCGACTTCGAAGACCGCCGCGACAGAGTCAGTCCCCTCGTGCAGCCATATGGCGTCAATCATCTCAATCCGCTCAAGCTGTTCCGGCTCGCTAGTCTGGAGAGCAGGAAGGGCGGATAAGGAGGCAACATCCCTTAGTAGCATCCCATCGCTGCATGCCTCCGGCTGCTCACGCCTACCGACGAAGGTACGGTAGCCCGATCGGGAGCCGATCCCCAGAAGTTGACGAATAACCTCTGTGTGCCTGGTGCTCGTCACTACTGTCTGTTCGCTGATCTTCCAGTTGCGTGCTGAGCGATACGCGTACTTCTCAAGAATGGGCCGAATCGTACGAATATCTGGGGTCAATCCGTTCGGATACTGCTGAAACAGCTCGGCAAGGATATCGTCAAAGGGCACCGACACACTTCGCCTCAGCAGCGCGACGATTGTGTCCTCAACGCGATCGCTCAGTGGTCGATCCGGATGACTAATGTGATCTTCCGGCTTGTTGAACCACCAGATGTCTCCAGCTCCATTGTCATCGTTCTCTTCAACAGCGAAGACTTCTCCCTCTCCAGCATTCTTCCGAAGGATCCTCTCGACGTCTTCCCGTGAATCAGTCGGATGGACCAGCCCCGCCTGCAATAGCTCCGGCACAAGGCCGTCGAAGATGAATGTGTATGGGGTCGGCTCGTTTCGTCTAGCTACTATCTCAATTGCCTTCTGGAGTATGAAATGCTCTAGGCCTGTTGGATCGTGGGTGAAATCGACCTCGCGTTGCTTCACACAACGGATGTAGAAGTCCGAACCTGAGGTGCCATAGGGGTTGGATACGTTGGATTCCCCCGAACGCCGGTTGTACTGATGGGTGACCTTGTCGAACTTGAAACCCGATACACGCACAGCGTTGACAAACTCGTTCCACTCCCTGATCTGCTGATGATGGAACGTGATTACGAGTCTTCCATCGTCCTTCAACGCATTGTGCATCTGACGGAATGCATTCGTTAGCCTACGCCGGTACTCATCGCGGCCAATCTGGCCGTCCTTAATCGTGATTTCAGCACGCAAGTCAGAGGCATACTTCGGATCAAGATGCTTCAGCCAGACCAGCCAGACAAGGCTCAAATCCATATAGTAGACAAGGCCCGCGTATGGCGGATCAGTGATTATGAAGTCAACGGACTTCGACTGCACGTATCGCCCGAGATCAGCCACGTCCACTGTGCCGTAGTTGATCGTGGCCCGCTTGCGAAGCGTCCTGGTGGTGGTCATGTCGTTTATGGACACTCCGTCTGGGAAGTGTCTCTTCGCATCTCTGAGAGCTGCAACGATTCCCTGACGTCCCGTGCATGAGCGCTCGAAGACGACAACGGGGTTCTGCTCCATGGCCTTTCGCCTAATCATGTAGTCTGCACGGCCCCAGCTGCCTGAGAAATCCCTGTTCGAGGACTCACTGCGGGGATAGACCATCTTCGTGGTCAAGTGGAGGGTCTGGATGAAAGCTGATGCCAATTGCAGCCTCACTGAATCGTCGTTCACCGAGCAAATGTGATCGAAGAGACGAGCCAATAAGTATAGGTTCCGGCGTGTATACAGATCGGAGAACGAATCGCCGCCTATGTCGCGTATGAACCGGTGACCGATTGATGGTGTCGCCGGGAACTTGTCATCCGGATACCAGTCAGCGATGAAGATATCTGCGATGTGCGTGGCCTTCTCAATGTCTTCCGCACGAGCAGGAATGCGCGCCTCAACGCCAGACTCGGTCTTCAGAACGACCTCGTCCAGTACTCCCGAGAGCCAACGATAGTTGTACACAAGCGCTTCTTCGCCTTCGTACTGAGTGCGGTAGTGGTCTAGGTAGACTGGGTCATCCTTTAGCTGGTCGAGGATGCGATCCATCTCCGTGACAAAGGCATCTTCGTCGAAGCGCGAGGCGGTCACCTCAACGAAGAACGCGCTCAGGGGATTCAGGTCGAATGAGATACAGTGCCTGCCTAGCTTGGCGGCCTCAAATGCAGCAATGCCACTTCCCGCGAACGGATCAAGGACGACGCCACCAGGAGGGCAGTACCTGTCAATGTACTGTGACCAGATATTGTGAGGCTTCTTACCCCAATACTTCATGGCCTTGTACATCGCCGGTCGGGTTGATTCCACCAACGCGTAGTTGATTTCGGGGCGAGGATCCGCACCGTATCCGTTCTGAGTCATTCGCTCGCTCCAACCTATAGCGCAGGTCGCACCCTGTCCGGCAATAATCCAGAACGTGAGTCATGGGCTGCGGGTTTACCGTGAGCCTCATTGTACGAGAAGGCCATGACAAAGTCTCCCCCCCTCCCCTCAGGGTGCATGACGAGGCGCCTGTATAGAAGAGAATCCGGTTCCCGTGTTGAGCGGGGGCATAGGTCATCTCTGTGGGCATCGGTTCGACATTGCTGCCCCGTACCCCTCGGACCCGTCTTCCGCAACAAGGAGGCGGGTCTTCTGCTACATCTGCACAAGGAATGGAGGTGAGACCATGCACTATCTTCTGACACTGTTCGTACTGTGTTGCATGCTGGGAATCGCGCTCCCAGTAACCGTCGTCGCGATCATCGCGCTTGCAGTGTTCGTCGTTCGAGACCAGTGGCTGGCGCGAAAGCTCGATTGATGACCGAGCATCGATACCAAGAGGAAGCGAGGTGATACTGAGCGCGAAATGACAGCCGAATAGCACGTGAGAAGTGGCCCTGAGACTCTGTGTATGGCTGTCTGAGGGCCGTTGTTGTCTCTGGAGACCGTTGGCCCACTAGGCTGGCGGTTTCTTCCATTCAACGGGAGGTTTCGCTATGAGCCCTAGTGATGTTCGATCCCTTGATGATCGACAGATTGTAGAGATGCTCGTGAGTCTGAAGCCGACAGATGAGGCGGTAGCCTGGCTGGCTGCTGTGATATCTGACGACGCCTCGTTCGAGGGTGTTCGCGAGCTTCGGAGAAGGTTCGCACGATCCACCGCTGAGGCGTCAGTACCGACTACCAAGTCCGGTCAACACAAGAACGCCAATACTGTGGCTATCGATGCGGAGAGGTTCCGCTCGTTTTGCTACCGGAGGCGTCTTGCCCTCACAGCTGTTGGGCCGATGTTCGGTCGCTGTGCCGGATGGGCGTCGGTCATGTGCCACAAGGGCCACGCTGGCTTCTATGCCCTTGATGAGTTTGCTCTCGCTCTCGACATGCGTGTCGAGGATCTCATTGAGGCCGTCGCCACAGACGAGGAACTCCGTCGTGTGTCGTGACTACATCCCGGTTGGGGGTTGTTGGTCGCGTGCCACTGGGTTAGTGGGAATCGTTCCGACCGAGGGAGTTGCCGACGGGGTCGCGTGCGGCTCTGTGACTGCCGAGTTTCTCGGCATGCGCACCGTCAGACTCGTGGAACCGGCTGGCCACAGGAGAGACGGGCACCCCATCGGAGTGATCAGGTCGGCGAGCAGATGGCTGAGGTAGCCCCATCCGAACCAAAGACCGAGTGTCCAGGCAAGTGGGCTGATGGCAAAGCCGACGACAGCGATCAAAGTGAGCGCCAGCCCGACCGCCAGAGAATGGGTCGGCCCGCGATGCTCGACGATATTGGCAATCACGATTGAGGCTGCGAGCAATACGACACCCAGTGCGACTGAAAGCCAGGCCCAGCCGAGTATCGGTCTTAGCAGGTCTGCCATCGGAGCGATCATCGCTGCGCCCATACTGGTGTCGCCTCGTGCGACAGTCCAAGCCGCGTATGCATAGAGTCCGAGACCTGCGAGGCCCAGCCCAAGCAAGGATGCGGGTATGCGGTTCGAGATCCACGCCTTAGGGTGATCGATGTCAGGGACGAGAGACCCTACCGCAGCAGCAGATATCGCTGCGGCCGCATACGTATTCAGGTCAAACTGACCGTTCATGAGCCAGAGTGCTCCGCCTGTGGTCACAACAGCGAAACTCACATGTTCAGATCCCCGCACGAGTCCCCCTCTCGTCAAGACAAGTCCGCTGGCAGCATATCAGTCAGCGATGACATCGACTGAAGGAGAGAATCATTCTGCCCGCATAAGTCGTATCCATCCGAGGGCTTCGCTTCGAGGAAATCCACCTGCAGGGAATCCTGCTATTCAAGATCTTTGGTGTTTCCGAGAGATGCCCGAGGTGGGTACGCGGTAGCCGATGTAGGCCCTCTCGATATCGCGGTCTCTTGCGTATCGGGAGAAATCATCGGCTTCTCTCGGGCAGAGCTGTTCTATTCGTGAGCGTCACGGACTTCCGTGGCGCTTGTTCTGTATCTGGAGGTCATCGCTATGTCCGAGTCCGTCTCGTTCGGCGAGTTTGCTGAACGCTGGATGACAGAGGTTGCGCCGTCGAGGCTCAAGTCCACGGCTGTAGCCGAGTACGCTTCTCTGCTTCGTCTGCATGTCTTGCCATTCTTCGCTGATCGGCCAGTTGCTGAGATCTCTGCTGATGAGATCCAAAGCTACATGGCCTTCAAGGTGGAAAGCGGCTTGTCGCCGAGGTCGGTCAGGAATCACCTGGCTGTCCTTCGGGCGATGCTTAAGAACGCAGTGGCCGTCGGGTTGGTCGATGCCAACGTGGCGATGAAGGTGACAGCTCCGAAGTATCAGCGTGTTGAGCAACGGTTTCCAACGCCTAGTGAGATGAAGGCGATTCTCGATTCCTGTCCACGTGCGTGGACCCTAGCTCTAGCTATCCCGATCTACAGTTCGGCTAGGAAGGGTGAGGCGTTGGCGTTGCGATGGTCTTCGGTCTCGATCGAGAATCGACAGATCGCTTTCATCCGTTCCATGCATGCTGGGGTCGAGCACACAGTGAAGTCGTCGGCAAGTCGTGCATCCGTTGCAATGGCTGAGGAGCTTGTGCCTCTGTTCCTTGAGCGCCGGCAGCACGTGCCCGATCCGATCGACGGTCTGGTGCTGTGCGACAAGTCAGGTGCCGCCCTTGGTGACGGTGTACTCAACAGAGTCTTGAGTCGAGCCTGTCAGAAGGCAGGCGTGGAGCACTTCACCTATCACCAACTTCGTCATGGAAGCATTGCCGCTTTGATTGCGAGCGGAGCTCATCCGTTGGTCGTCAGTCGATTCGCCCGGCATGCATCTGTGGCTACGACGCTCGATGAATATGGTCATCTGCTTGCCCCACTGGCCGGGGGTGATGCCATCGCCGATCTCTCGCGTGTGATTTCAGGTTCCTAGCATTTCACCCAAATACGTCCCGTCCAAGAAGGGCTCGGTGGCTTCGGCTGCCGGGTCCTTTCTGTGTTTGAGAAGGAGTTGATGCTCTATGCGCAATCCAGCACTGAGGGTGTACAAGCCGTTCGTGGACGCACGTGTTCCGCACTATCACGTGGCGCTTGTCCGTGATGAGTCGGTGCCATACGAGGCTCCGGCGATCGGCATCTCGTGTCCTGATGATGTTGAGAGTGTGTGTGCCGATCTGCGTGGCGCCGATCGTGAGCACTTCGAGGTGCTGCTTCTCACGACCAAGAACAACTTGATCGCACGAGTGCCGGTTTCGACGGGCTCATTGAACGCGAGTATCTGTCATCCAAGAGAGATTCTTAAGCCAGCGATTGTTGCCAACGCAGCGTCGATGGTGCTTGTCCACAATCACCCATCGGGCGATGCGCAGCCCTCTAGGGCGGACTGCCAATTGGTTCGCCGACTCGTGAAGGCTGCCGACCACGTTGGGATTGAGATTCTCGATTCCGTAGTCATAGGCGGAGGTGATGCCGGCACGGTGAGTTCCATGCGTGATTTGGGTTTGATGTAGCTCAGCTTCACACGTGTTTGTCAGTGGGCGGGATCCATGCCGGATCTCGCCTTTGTCGTTTCCGAGGAGGATTCAACGATGACTAATCATTTTGAGGTGCTTGGGCTGACGCCCGGAGCCAAACAGGAAGAGGTATCCGCTGCATTCGAGAAGTTGCTCGCAGATCGTCGTGCTCGTCGTCGGAAGACCGGTGACTTACACGCTGCACTCGCAGTGCTCAGTGATCCGACACTCCGCCGGGCACACGAGATCGCACTGTTCGGTGAGTCAGCCAGTGAGAAGCTCGTCGGTGCGGGGACTGCTGCCGTTGAGGCCATTCAGGAGATCGACGTACGAGAGCTTCTGGCTCAGTCACGAGAGGTCGCACTCAAGGTGACAGTTGTCGGATGCGGAGCCGTAGCAAAGGTGGCAGAGTTCACTGCGAAAACGTCACGTAGCGTTCAAGTCGTCGCAAGTCGGCAACTGGAGAAGAAGCACTAGGCGAGTGTTGGGTGGTCGGGGTGCGTTGGCGCCTCGGCCACCACGGACTGGTTTGTCTGACCGCACCAAGAGCTCAGCGCCCTGCTGGTCAAGGCAGCATGAACCCTATCGGCCTTCGGTCGGCTACACTCAAATGCAGTCGGTGTGAGGGCATCGACCCTGTCTAATGGGGGCTCTATGAGCGAGAAGAACCGTACCGCGCCCTGGGTTCGAGTTGCCATCATGCTTCTGGCAACGACGTCGGTTGCGCTGCTTTCCGTCCGCTTCACCGGCAGCGTGTTACCGGAGGACCCACGGACTGCAATGGTGTTTCAGAATGCACTGCTCCTGATTGTGCTGGGGTCCGCACTGCTCGAACACCACTACACCAAGCCCGCCGACTCAGTTGTCAACTCGCTGATGGGCTTCCTTACTCTGCTCACGGTCTACAGCGTCGCCCCAACAGGTGCATGGTGGGCGGTCAGTACCTACTGCATCTTGGTATTCGCTATTAGCACCGCGTGTGTCGCAGTCAGCACCAATAGCAACATCACTGGCTGGAGGAAGTGGATTGCCACTCACACGTATCGCCCGTCGGTCGTTCTCGGACGTGCACGGATTCTGTTTACCGTAGTGTTCATCGCTGGGCTCTGGTTCTTCTACTCAATCCAAGAACCAGTCACAATCGCTCTTGTCCTGTTTTGGGGCGTCTTCGTTGCGATATGGCCGCTTCACGTTCCCGAGATCATTACATCTTGGTTTGATCGCCGTCTTCCCTCAGCACAGATTCTGGGGGAGATCGTGCGAATTGACAGCCCGAACATCTTGCGTGTTGCTCTTGAGGGCGATGCCACGTGGAGTTCGGAAGATCCCCGTGTGTGCGTGATGCCGAGCGGTGGGTCGTATTGGGTTCAACCGCTCTACTCCCAGTTCCAAGACGGACGACTGCTGGCAACGGGCCTCGTGACAGCGCTGAAAGCCGAGCACACTCAGCACGTCCGGAACTGCATCCTATGTCCTGAAGATGTATCTGGCGGGCCACCGAGTGCGGATTCAATCACCCAGGCGTTGGGGGGTGGCGAGAATGCGTGCATGGTGGGCTTCGTGGTCGAAGGCTCGTCAATAGGGGCAATTCGATTCGAGAAGCTGCAACAGGCGGAATGCAGTGATGGGATGCTGGTCTGGGCCGAGGTTGGAGAAGAGCGTGTCTACTACCAGATAGCAGCAGGTGAAACACGAGAGGAGTCATTTTCCTCAGACAAGCATGGCTATCAGGTAGCGACCGCAGTTCAGCTTGGCACCCTTATGACGAACGAAGGGTTCAGGAAGCACGAGTGGCTGCCGACCATGAACACGCCCGTGTTCGGTTCTGCGCCAGGATGCAGCGTGAACGCGAGCGCGGTTAGAGATGGCGACTTCATTCTCGGAACCATTCCGAAGTCGTGCATAGATGTCGGCGGCGACTTCTCGGCAGGGTTCAACTACCACACCGCGCTGCTAGGAGTAACGGGTTCGGGTAAGACAGAGCTCGCATTCGACATGATTCGTCATGCACTCGATAACGGTATCCGAGTGGTCTGTATTGACCTCACGGCCAAGTATCAAGATAGGCTGTCTGATCTGAAGCCCGTAGATCTATCCATAAACGAGGCAACCGCGACCGACCTCGGTCAGAAGCTCTTCGATGTTGAGACGGGCAAGTTCGGGGCACCGGATGAGAAGAAAGCCCTGAACAAGTTCGCGAGCACGCTCCGAGACCAGATCGCATCGACCGTGGGGCAGTTCCTTGGAGAGAAGCCAGAATCACACCTAGGCCTGATACGCCTAGAGGAAATCTCCAATACGAAAGCAACGCTGTGGATAACCGAACTCTACATGACCTGTCTTCTGAGGTATGCGCGCGAGAATGCCGGCACATGTCCGCCAACCCTAATTGTTGTCGAAGAGGCCCATACCGTCATGCCAGAGGCGAACACAATGGGTCTAGGCGACTACGATTCGCGAGGCCTTGTGGGCAAGATTGCGCAAATCGCGCTCCAGGGCCGGAAGTACGGGGTTGGCCTACTCATTCTCGCCCAACGAACTGCTACCGTGAGCAAGAGCGTGCTCACCCAGTGCAACACAATCATCAGCTTCACATGCTATGACGACACCAGTCTCGGCTTCCTGCGCAACATATACAGCCCCGAACACGTTGACATGATTCCTGATCTCCCTCCGCTCAATGCGATTGCGTTCGGCCCGTGGATAAGGTCGGATAGACCAATCGTCTTCGAGATTCCGTACGACGACGACAAGGACGTCGATGACAGGTTGGGCTATCTGGCCACCGAAGATCAGTCCGAAGAAGCGGTGGCGATGATCGATCCACAAGACGAGAACTAGGTCAGTCCGGCAACGAGCGTCTAGCTGAGCCATTCTGAGACAACGTCTCGCATCTCGTTGTCAATGCATGCCGAGTATCTGTTCACCAGTTCGACTTCCGAGTAGAACGCGCTAGGCCTACTACCGTCGACGTTCACGATGCTGTCTGTTGCCCTAAGTCGGAGGGACAACCTCTCGCGGCGTAGCTCGAGCATCGCGAGACGCGTGGCGAGCTGTTCCGCTGCGTCATCTCCCAGACCAAGTGCGGGAGCGTAATTCCGACGAAACGACAGGACGTACGCCGCAATGTAAGCCTCTTCCACTGGACAGGACTGCCCGTACTCCGGCCTTCGATCTGGGTTTCCGGCCAGGCGGCAGGTGTCAAGCATCGCGCAGCTGTCACGGCGACACGGCAATACGTGATCGAGCTGCTCCCCGTATCGCGTACGGTTTACAGCACTTCGCTGGTAGTTTTCGTTCACGCGCGACCTCCGGGGAATCCGTTCGGAAATCGCAGCACTAGCCTGCCAGATATGGCGGGGATGGTACGTCTGACACGGGTTGACACCACTTGACACGGGTTGACACCGTTTGACATGGGCCTCATCGGTCCTGCCTCCGGTGGTCCTCTTGCCAGTAGCATCGATCGCTATCGAAGTGACCGTCATTGAAGGCGTTGTGTGCGACATACACGAATGCCCCGGCGGTGCGAATCGGCCCATTGTCCTTCCTGTCGATGTCACCCATGCGGAAGAACCAACTTCTGACCTTGTTCTCTGTGCCGTCCTGCCTCATGAGGATGTGAGCGTGGTAGTACGCTGTTCCCCCGTTGTCATGGGCAACGATGACCCTCGGGCCTTTGTATCCGGCCATACGCATCCCCTGATCGACAAACTTGAGCATTCGCTCGGGATTCTTCAGTCGGCGCCTCTGGTAGGTCTCCTCGTTGAATGAGACCGTCAGCAGGTAATCGACGCCAAGATCCATGAACCACTCAGCGTACGTGCGGAGCTCGTCTCCGATGTCACTCTCGATCTTCCATTTCGTCTTGTTCATCTGCGCTATTCCTCGCCTTGGGCATACCTTCGGCCTTCACACCTCCCGCGGGGTGTCGTGACCGTGTGTGCGTATCTCGTCGCGATGACCTTCGACTTCAGGCAAAGCCTGAATTGCTCCACTCATCGTCATGTCTCGAGTAACGAACTTTCGGTCAGGTGTTGACACCTGGCCGCTAAGGCCCGATACTCGGTTTAAACGTTCTCACTTGGTGGAATGTTCAATACCAGAATGGTAACACGCGTACAGGACATCTGGGGGTTTTCATGGACGAAGAGACTGGGCTTGAAGGGCTGATCCCTTGGCCCGAGGTGGCCGAGAATCTATCCAAGTTCGGCGTGAAGAAGAGCGTCGAGACTCTGCGCACGACTTTGAAGGGCCTGTCGATCAGCCACGTGAGGTATGGCAGACCTCCCGGCAAGGCATCCGGTCGAACGACCTACTACGATCCACTGGTCGTTTGGGTGCTGGCGGTCTACTTCCACTACCCGAGCGATGTCGCTCCGGGGCCAGAGTGGGACCTGAACAGCTGTCGGACCTTGGCTGCCGAGTCATCTCCGCACTTGCGTCGCAAGAGGGGCGAGAAGGCCGATCCGAGGCTCGAGCGCCAAGCGTACTACCAGTTCATCACTGACCCTCGGACGGGTCTCGATCTTCGCAAGCTCAATGAGGTGCTCTACCGAGAGCCTGACGTGCTCGACCTTTCCGCAGATGGACGAGAGTTCTTCGAGGAGGTGATGCGGTACTACATCGCCGGCGTGACCGGATCCGTGTTGCAACGCGAAGTGGACGTGGATAGCGTTCCGCTGGTGCTGGACGAGGAACACCGAGATATGGACTTCCGTGATGCTGATAGGTTCGACAGCCTCATGGAGCGTGCCGGCCTGACTGAGCCGGCCGAAGTCAGGCAACAGATCGACAGATAGAACGCCCCACGACGAGGAGGTTGAACGGGATGACCGCGCGATTCGCAATGTTGAAGACGACCGAGAGGACACAACACAATGACACTGATCCCTAGATTCGATCACACGGAGCGCCAGGCTCCAGGGCGGACATGAGTAGCGAGCCCACCCGTACTGTCCACCTACATCATCTACTCACTGTGAATGAAGTCGCCGAGCTTCTCGGCATGAGCCCTCGCTGGGTGTACGACGCGGTCAAGGATCACCGGATACCGCACATACACGCTGGCAGAAGCATTCGCATCTCGCCTGTCGCACTGCTTGAGTGGCTCGACACGCAGCACGACTGCCTGTGAAGCAATCGTCGGGGTCGGCCTCCCTACCGGAGGTCGGCCCTTCCCTGTCTATGGAAAGCGAGGGTCTTATGACTATCCAAACGAGGTATCGCCAAGCCGATGACAAAGGTCGGCGCGACAAGGTGTACCAGGTCACTGTGTACAACAAGTACCTGGGCAAGAAGGAGTATGTCGGCACGTTCGAGCGTAAGCGAGATGCTGAGTCCGCCGAACTCGACGCCAAGCAGCGCATTCGAGCGGGAACGCCTGTCCACGAACGTCGAGAGATCGGCTTCTCGGATTTTGTCGATCGTTGGCTGGAGGTTCTGAACGTGCGGGAGACCACTCGCAAGGAGTACACGCATACGACGAATCACCTGCGCGAGTATTTCAAGAATCGTCCGGTCTCCGGCATCACCAAGGAACACGTGCAGCGGTTCGTGTCCCAGAAGGCTTCCGAGGGCTATTCCGACCGATACATCCGCAAGATGGCGACGAGGCTATCCCAGGTCATGAATACGGCTGTCGAGTGGGGCTACTTGACCGTCTCTCCGACAAGCGGGGGCATACGCAATCTTCCAAAGGAACCGCGTCGCGAGATCCATCCGCTGACAGCTGAGGAGACTCGCCGTCTGATAGAGGCTGCTCCAGAGTACTGGCGACCCGCGTTCCTAGCACTTGTGGCCTGTGGCTTAAGGCGATCCGAACTCTTCGGTCTCACGCATGAGGACGTCGATCTTGAGACTGGCCTTCTGACCGTGAAGGGTCAGCTCGTGAACGGCGAACTCAGCAGAACCAAGACACAGGCAGGTTCGAGGACTATTCCCATACCGATGCAACTGCGGGATGCGTTGAGGTCGCATCTCTTGCGGTGTCCGCCCAATGAGCTTGGGCTGTTGTTCCCGACAGAGAACGGCTATCCCGTGAACCCGAGCAATTTCTACAAGCGCGTCTGGAAACCAACGGTCTTGGCAGCGGGGGTCAGGCCAGACCTCAAGATGCACGACCTGCGAAAACAGTTCGCCAGTGTTCAGGTTCGTCAGAGACGGAGCGCCGCCTATCTGCAATCGGTCATGGGACACCGGAGTGCCGTGACCACCCTGACGTGGTATGCGGGTGTGTTTGAGGATGAGCTTGAAGCGGCTGCGAAGGACATGGGCGACTGGCTTGCGGAAGAGGCGGCTTCCAACTACAGGGCGATGTGCTCATGACTCGCGTGATAGAGCGCAAGAGCCTCCTGTACAGAAGCAAGGTCGAGTACGGCGGGTGGACGATTAATCATGTCGAGGGCTGCAGTCACGGCTGCACCTACTGCTATGCGACAAACGTCGCGAAGAGGACCGGTAGAGTCGCCAGCGGCGAGTCAGGGCGTGAGGAATGGATGAACGCTGCCGTGGTGGGAAACGTCGACAAGCTGCTGGATTCCGAGCTGCCGAGACTGTCCGCTAAGATCGACTCTGTGCACTTGAGCTTCATGTGCGATCCATTCATGTGGGACAAGGAGGCCCGGAGACCAGACTCGGCCGTATGCAGATCCACCATGAACATCATCAGACGGCTCAATCGCGAGAACATCCCCGTCTCGGTACTCACCAAGGGCGTCTATCCACAGGAGCTTTCAGAGGAGTTGCCACAGCTGCATGCTGACAACCGATATGGCATCACGCTCGTGTCTCTGAGCGAGAGCTTCAGACAGAAGTGGGAACCGAATACCGCTCCAGTCGATGCCAGAGCTGATGGACTCGCGCAACTCTACAACGCCGGCGCGAAGACTTGGCTAAGTGTCGAACCGTATCCGACGCCCAACTTGGATCCCTTCGCAGTAGACGTGGTTCCTTTGCTCGAGAGAGTGTCCTTTGTCGACCGGATCGTCTTTGGGAAGATGAACTACGTTTCTGAGTCGACCAAGTATGCGAAAGCGCATCCTGACTTCTTCGAGAACGTCGCCAATGATGTTGTCGAGTGGTGCAAGCTGGGAGGAAAGGTGCTCCATATCAAGGAAGGCACTCCCCTAGCAGAGCACAACCAGTGTGACGTTCTGTCAGTGAGCTGAAGAGCAACTACGGTAGCCATACGGTAGCTGGAGTACGTGTCTAGTCCCGACACAAAGGTCGGTAGGGAATCAATCTTCCCTACCGACCTCGTAGTCTCTATGGCGGGAGTGACGGGGCTCGAACCCGCGACCTCTGGCTTGACAGGCCAGCGCTCTAACCAGACTGAGCTACACCCCCGAGGGTGACGTCCGCTTTCACGGACAGCACGCGGAATGTTACCAGCGACCTGCCTTTGTGTCTACACCTATTCCACCGTCGGCATCGCCGAGTATGGCACGACGTTTCTGGTCGTGACCCACGACAGGCGCATCGCGCAGCAGACCGACCGCACCCTTGAGGTGCTCGACGGCGAGCTCGTGCAAGACGTGCGCAACGAATACGTGCCCGCAAAGGAGTAGCCGCGCTTTCCTAGGCGGTGGTCATCTGCCCCTCAACCACGCCGTCTCGCATACGTATTGTCCTGTCGCAAGATGCCGCAACCTCGGGGTTATGGGTGACAATGAGAAACGTGGTGCCCTGCTCGCGATTGACCGCGCGCATGGCCGCCACTATCTCCTCGGACGTCGCAGTATCCAGATCTCCTGTGGGCTCATCTCCCATGACGATCTTCGGTTGGTTGACCAGTGCCCGCGCGATAGCGACCCGCTGCTGCTGCCCGCCGGAGAGCTCGGTGGGCACGTGCCTTGTCCGATCACCCAGACCCACCAGCTCCAGCAGCATGGCCGCCTTCATGGAGGCCTCACGGCGCGACGCCCCGGCGAACTCGGCTGCGAGGGCGACGTTCTCAAGCGCCGACATCGTGCTGATCAGGTTGAAACCCTGGAAGATGAACCCCACCTCTCGTCCCCGGAGCTGCGCCAACGCTTTGCCTCGCAGACGATCCACGCGCAGACCGTGCAGCCATACCTCGCCGGTATCCGGCGCATCCAGACACCCGGCGATGTGCATCATCGTCGATTTACCTGAGCCCGACGGCCCCATGACCGCGACCATCTCGGCCTCTTCGATCTCGAGTGAAGCGCCGCGCAGGGCGTCCACGAAGTTGTTCTTTCCAAGGCGGTACCGCTTCTCCAGCCCCATCACTCTTAAGATGCTTGCCATGATTCAGGTCCTCCCTTATGGATGTCCGCTATTCGTAGCGGAGCGCTTCGACAGGATTGAGACGGGCAGCGTGATATGCGGGATACAGACCCGACAAGACGCCGAGAACAAGGGCGAAGAGCACGGAACCAAGCGCCAGACGCGGAGTCAGCAAGAAGAGCTCGGTGGCACTGGCTGCACCGGCCTGGTTCCCCGCCATGGCGATCAGCGCCCCAAGACCAAGACCGAGCAACCCGCCGATAAGACCCATGGTCGCGGACTCGTCGATGAACTGGTGCATTATCGCGAAGTCCGAGGCCCCTATCGCCTTGCGCACACCGATCTCCCGGGTCCTCTCGGCAACTGACATCGTCATCGTGTTGACCACCGAGAGCCCACCCACCAGCAGCGAGACAGCTGCGATCGCGTAGATGATCTGGTTGAAGATCTGCAACGGCTCTTTGACGGACTTCTCGAATCCCGCCGGGCCCATGGCCTCTATATCGGGAACCTCCGACTGGATGACATCGGCCAGCTCGTCGGGGTCCTCGCCTTCGTCGACGTAGACCGCGACTGACGTGATCAGCTTGGCCGGGTCGACCGTGTCACGGATCGCCGAGGGCATGTCCGCCACCAGCAGCTCCTGTGCGTCCGGAAGCGCGATCTGCACGGCTTTGTCGGGAGCGGTCAGCGTCTTACCCAGGATGCCTATGACTTCGAACTGCTTATCCCGGATCGTGACCTTCTCGCCCACCTTGGCATCAAGCTTCTCAACGAGATCCGATCCGACGACGACAACGCCCCGGTCGTCCTTCTCGAGCTTGCGACCTTCCACGACATCGGTCTTAAGGGTCTCGTAGCCTTCATCGCGGAAGTCCCCCGCGTTGATGTTGGCAGGAACGCCCATGTTGACGCTCGAAGCGTCGGTATCGAGCAGCATCATCACCGAGCCTGATGCACGGGCGACTCCATCAACCGACTCGATCTGCGCGAGCACATCAGTCGAAAGCGGCTCGGTACTGAAGCCTGCCATGGCACTTGGCGCGCTCACGATGACTTTGTCCACGTAGTAATCCGTTCCGCCATCAACGAGCAGCTGAAGCTTCTCAGCGATGGAGCCCATGACCACGAGCGCGAGCACCCCGATGGTTATGCCGAAGATAGTCAGGAAAGCTCTGAGCTTCCTTTTGAAGATGCTGCGCAGGACCCTCATTGTCCCCTCCAGTCAGACCGATAACTTAACACCGTTTAGTGAACAGCGTTAAGTTAACTCCTCGACTGAGATGCGTCAATACCCTTTGCGAGCCATGATTACTTTGACACTGACTAGAGAACGTTGTTAACTTTGACGTGTAGCCAGAAGAAAGGCACTCACATGTCAGCTCGTCCAGCAAACCCACACCTCGCAAGCGACATCATCTCGGCAGCCGCCGGCATCATCGAAGAGAACGGTCCCGAGGGACTGACCATGCGCGACGTGGCAGACCGCGTGGGCTACAGCCCCACCACGATCTACCTCTATTTCAAGAACAAGGAACAGCTCCTTGATGAGACCGTGAATCGTGCCTTCGAGTGGTTCGCTGACTGGTGCGAGAAGGCCCAGACGGGGCCCACGCCCATCGACAGGCTTCGGCAAACCGCCCATGCGTACCTGGACTGGGGGCTCCAGAACCCGGGGATGTACCGCCTGATGTTCGAGTGGGGATACCTTGGCGACATCAGCGAGGAGGCGATCTTCGCTCGCCGCCGCAGCTGGCGAGGGTGCCGGCAGCTCGTGGAGATGGGTGCCGAGAAGGGGCTGCTCCCCCTCTCACTGGACAGCGGTCTCGCGGCGGACGTGATGTGGGTGGCCACACACGGGCTCGTGTCACTTGCTATCTCGGGCAGGATGTTCGGCAATCCGGGAGTGGCGGACCCCGAAGTGGTCCACAAGCGATCTCACGTGATCATGGATGCCCTCGTCGACGGCTGGCTGAGCGACTGGGCGGCCCCGGGCTCTTAGATCCCCAAGTCGAGCTGACCATCGGTGGAGCCCGTGGGCACCGGCTCCACCAGATCGCCCAGGATCTCCACCATCTCCCGGGCGTTTCTGGGTGCGTAATCGTACTTGCAGTTGTTGAACATCACCCAGGTGGTGTCCGCCTGCTCAGAGAGCTCCCGCACGCGGGGCTCCCACTCATGCAACTCGTCGAGTCCGTACAGGTAGTCGAACCTGTCAGCCGCCGAGAGATGCGTCCCAAAGTACGTCGAGTGATTGCGCCCGTGCAGGCGAACGTACGCCCACGGGGCGGTGGCGGCGGCAACAGGCGGCATCGTGCTGTGGCCGGGGAACTGGGGCGCGTCAACGCTGACGAACGCCAGCTCCCTGTCGGCCAGAAACGCCAGCGTGGGCACGATGTTCTCATTCGACACCCAGGAAGGGTGCCTGAACTCAACCAGCATGGGAACGCCCTGCAGACGCTCGTGTGCGTACTCGATGTAGCCAAGGTTCACGTCACGTTGCCGCTTGTCAGGCGCCGAGAAGCTGGCCGGGAACTGCATGAGCACCCCACCCAGCTTGCCTGTCTCCCGGAGCGGACGCACGAAATCGCCGAACAGCTGAAAAGCGTGATCGACCATCGCCTGCGGCGGCTGATGCACCCTGCCCCGCTGGTCTGTCTCGAAGTCGAACTCGCGCAGCTGGGGATGCAGTGTCCGCTGGTCCACAGAGTGCCCCGTCATCAGGCCATACGCCTTCACGTGGAAGATGAACCCGTCGGGCGTTCGCTTCGCCCAGTTCGCGGCCACAGACGGATCCGGGATAGCGTAGAAGGGCGAGTCCGCCTCAACGGTGCTGAACCGCTGCGCGTAATAGCGCAGCCTGGCTTCAGCGCTGCGCGCTTCCGGCGGGTACCATGCCTCCGCCATCGTCTTGTCCGCCCAGGAGCAGGTCCCTACGCGTACACCGCCCACGCTCGCCGGCCCTACTCGCTGATCCATCGAGCGCGCCAGTGGATCGCGAGCGCGACTCCAAGCGCGAACAGGCTACCCAAAGCCGCGCCGAACACAGCTGCGCTCTTTGGGTCGAAGACCACGCGGGTATCTTCGGCGATCTCGGCGTAAGGACTGGCGATTATGCCGACCCAGCCTTTTTGGATGCTCACGCTGCGGGCTGCGATGGCAAGCGCTCCACCGGTCTCCACGCTGACGTCGCCTGCGGCGAGCATCCACTGCGCTCCACCGGTAGCGATACTCGCGTCTCCGCCCACCACGAGGACGCCGGCACCTGCCTGCTCAAGCTCTACATCGCCTGCAGCCAGTATTCCGCCCGCCCCGGCACGCTCCAGGCGAGCGCCGCCGCTTGCACTGACCCCGCCAACCGCCGATAGCGACAGGGTGACATCCCTGCCGGAGACAGAGCCTATCGCGCTCGTCTCGATACTGGTGTCTCCCACCTCAAGCTCGTCGATGGTGACGTTGTACACCTTGTCGTGCCGCTCTTCCTCGGTCATGGGACTCCCCTTCCCTTGGTTACCTCAAATCTCATACCCAGGAGCGCACAACACTACCAGTCAAGAAGCACGTGATACTCACGCGCATAGTCCTCGATCGTGAAAGGTTCCGGCGCGGCGTGCCACGGCATGGTCCAGGTGTCCACCGTCAGGTTGGTGAAGTTGCGCCGGACGAAGCTCTCGCTGACCCCGTAATCAAGAAGCGGGTCGTTGGTAGACATCCCGAAAAGACAGGGCACGTCGTACGGACCGGCGAACTCTTCGCCAGGCGTGGTCAAGATCTCGTCAACCTGGGCGATAAGGGCATCTAAGGAGTGTGCGGTGAAGCTCTCCAGCCGCCTTCGCAGATCCGCCGATGTCTCGAACTTGCCGACGGTCTTCATGAACCACGCCAGCGCGGCGGTGCCGGTGGTGGACCTCAACGCGCCTGCCAGGCCACGCCTTGCCATACGCGACCGTACCGTGAACAAGGCACCCTGTAGCGCGAGCAGCTTGCCCCTCGAGTGCCTCAGACACTCGAGCCCCACATACGGCGCCAGCAGACACACCCTGTCGATGCGGTCCGCGTGAAGCTGCAACGAGCGCATGGTCAGAGCTCCGCCAAACGAGAAGCCGAGGAGCGAGAAGCGCTCGGCTCCGATGGCATCGGCAAGATGGCCCACTGTCTGGGCCACAAGCGCACTGGAGAAGCGCCCGGCAAACGGCTCACTGCCGCCATAGCCCGGCATCTCGAAGAAGTACACGCGGTAGCGCTGGCCAACGAAGCGGATGAGCGCATCCCAGTCGTCTATCAGCGATATGGTCGCGGGCACAACGATGACAGGCGGTCCGTCGCCGAACACACCCACATTAAGGCGGGTCAGAGGAAGCTCGAAGATCTGATGAACGACCGAAGCGTCAGCGGTGTGATCGGCGGGTTCGGCCGGCATCGCGTCTCCTTTGCGGGAGGGAAACTGCGTCGCCGATTATGGCTTCATGCAGGGTGGAACGCAAACCATCCAGCTCAGCGTGTTGACAGGTACTCGATGACAGCGGCTTTCTCGTCATCATCGAGCCGTGCGCCTTTCTCGATCATCCGGTCCACTTCGGCCTCCCAGCCCACGGCGTCAAGACTGGCTTCGTCAACGGGATCGAGATTGTGACACCCCGTGCAGCGCTCGGCGACGAGCATCTCGCCATCGAGGATCTGTGCGCCCACTTCGCCTTCGTCGGGCAGCGGGTCTACGGTCTCGTCATCGGTAGCCGCACAGCCCGCGAGCGCGGACAACACGAGTGCAAGCGCCAACGACACTATGACCACACGGCGATACATCATTCTGTCGACCTCCTGTCCATAGGACCACTAGCGGGTGTATACCCTCCGCGTCAGGTATGATTGCGACTACTTAACAGACTCCTCCTGCCCACCGTAAGAAGGGAGCCCTCATGAAGCTCTTCCAGACATGGCGCGGCCGACTTGGCGCCATCCTCGTGGCCAGCTCCGCCGTCCTCTACTTCATCCACTACCTGATCTTCCATGACTTCCACCACATCGCCATATACACGGTCCATGACATCGCCTTCCTCCCGCTGGAAGTGCTGTTGGTCACCATGGTCATGCACGAGCTTCTGGAGCGACGCGCCAAGCGCGAGATGCTCCACAAGCTCAACATGGTCATAGGCGCGTTCTTCTCGGAGGTCGGGACCGGTCTTTTGGGCAGGCTGATGACCTTCAGCTTGAACCTCGACGCCGTCCACGACGACCTGATCGTCAAGTCTGAGTGGACCCGCAAGGAGTTCGCCCACGCTACTGCCAAGCTTGGGGGATACGACTTCAAAGTGGATGCGGGCCAAGCCGATCTTGTGGCCCTGTGCGAGTTCCTGACTTCGAAGCGCGACTTCTTGCTGCGGCTGCTGGAAAACCCCAACCTGCTTGAGCATGAGTCCTTCACTGACTCGCTTTGGGCGGTATTCCATCTTGCCGAAGAGCTCGAGCATCGCGACGACCTCACGGACCTTCCCGCAACGGACCTGGCTCACCTGTCCGGCGATATCAAGCGCGCCACGACCGCCCTCTCCGTTGAGTGGGTCGAGCACCTCGAGCACCTCAAAGACTCCTACCCCTACCTGTTCTCGCTTGCCATCAGGACCAACCCCCTGGACGCACGGGCGAGCGTGGAGGTCACCGCGTGACCAAAGAAGCCGTCAACCGCTTCGCCAGGCTGATCGCCGCCAGCAAGTCGGCGGTGCAGATCGCGTTCGCCTGGCTCGATGAGGGCCTCGAGTTCGAACATACGACGCAAGCGTTCGTTGGAACGCTGTTCCTGATCCGGGGTGCGCGCAACTTCAACGCCGTGCAGATCCTGTGCGAAGCAGGGTACGCGGTGGAGGCGCAGACCATGTTGCGCACCATGGTGGAAGACGTCGTCACGCTCAGCTACATCTCCACGAAACCCGAGAAGCTGGCCGAGGCATGGCTGACATTCGAGAATCCCCGACTTGCACAGAGTCTTGAGCTGCTGGCAAAAGCCCACGGCCATGACACCCCCGGGGACAACGAGCGACCGCGCTTCGCACGATGGACGCGCCTCTCCTTGTTCCAAATGGCCGAGAAGGCCGACCGCGTGACACCCGGGATCGCCGAGTATCTGGACTTCGTCTACCCGGTCCTCTCGGACAGGGCGCACGGCAACACCTCGAGCAGCACGAGCTATGCAAGAACATACGCGGACGGGTCGATCGAAGCGCTCTACAAGCCCTCGCCCGCGCAGGCCGACATCACGTTGAGCAATGCGATCACCGTCGTGCTGACCACCGCCGAACGCGCGCAGGCACTGGGCGTGACGATCGACCTGACACCGCTGGAGGCTGCCGAGCGCGAGATCTACGCAGCCTGTGGCCTGGCTGCAGGTCTGCCGCCCATCCAAGAGGATGCGTGACGAACGGCGCCTCCGGGGGTAGTATGGGTGCCGATGGGGACCACTCGGACACCCATTCTCCGCCGAAGCCGGCGAAGCGCCTGCAGCGCCGGCTCACTGCCCTCACTCACTCCCGCGCTCCGCGTGACCACGCCCGTGACGACTATCGCGGGCGTTCGCATTCTGGAGACGCGCCTCAGCCTGGTCTCGTCCGTCCCCGAGTTGCGGCTCAAAGAGCCCGCAGGACAGGAGGTCGGCCCGCACATGCGACGCATCGGCTCTATCAGGCCCCGCAAGCGCCCGGGGCACTATGCGTTCGCCTCGGCCATCCGGCAGAGCGCTGACGTGACCCGGCTCGTCAGCATCCGCCCCAGAGAACGCCGTCTGCGCGCCAGCTACGGGCACCCGCGATACCTCTGGCTCTGATACGCTTCTTTCTCGGACACCGCCGAGAGGAACCCTATGCGCATCGAGCACGCCATCCCCGACGACGCCGAGGAGATCCTCGCCCTTATCAAGAGAGCGTTTACTCCGGTCGCCGAGCAGTACGGGGACCCGTCACTGCCCCCACTCGCCGAGACCATCGAGGCGCACCGCGCAGTGTACGAGCGCGCCGTCGTACTGAAAGCCATCGATGACGGACACATCGTCGGGTCCGTGCAGGGGATCCCAAAGGATGATGGCAGCTGCTACATCGCCCGCCTCGTGGTCGACCCGGAGTTCCAGGGACGCGGGATCGGTAGGGCACTCGCGACAGAGCTCGAGTCGCACTTCCCCGATGCGTCCCGCTTCTCGCTGTTCACGGGGCACCTGAGCGAGGAGACGCTGGGGCTCTACGCATCTCTCGGCTACTCGGAGACCCGGCGCGAGGCCGCAAGCGACCACCTCACCCTCGTGTGGATGGAGAAGCACAAGGGGCGCGACTGAGCGCGCCCCTTGCGACGGGTCGATCACCCTGTAAAACCCGTCAGTCCCGTTGCCGGATGTCCCTCCGCTGGAAGAGCGGGAACGAGATGCCGATGAACACCGCCGCGATCACCGCGAGGACGACCGGGTGTATCCAGTTCATCCCTTTATTGAGGGGATCATTGCCAAGGTAGTAGTAGAACGGCGAGAGCTTCTGCAAAAACGAGAGATCGTCGGTGACCGAGCCGATGGAGTTCAGCACGTGCAGGGCCACCATCACGCCTGTTGCGCCCCACACCGCAGCGCTCTTCCGTCCTGTGCCGGATCCTATCGCCAGGGCCAACGCGCCTCCAGCAATCCCAAGCAACGTCAGCAGGATGCAGGTGGCGGCGATGTTCCACATGGACATGTCCAGGCCGGCGATCAGCGAACCCAGCGCGGTGCCCGCAAACGTCGCGATACCGACGATCGCCGCGTACAGCGCCATGGTCCAGGTCTTCTCGGCGATCACCCGTGAACGCGTGATAGGGTTGGCCAGCAGCAGGCCCATCGTGCGCTTGGACTCCTCGCCTGCAACCGCGCCCGCGCTGACGGCGATGGTCACGAGCATGACCATGATGGGCGCCATCATGCCGAACGTCTCGATCTGGAAGAAGCCGGCGGGCGTGCTCATGTCGCCCCCACCGAAGAAGGCGAACAGCACCTCCAGGCCCTCGGGGAGCTGCGCGAGCATCTCGAAGGCCACCTTGGGGAGCGCCGCGTAGAACGGCCCAAGCATCAGCTGGACGAAGAACACGTACGCACACGCCGAGACAAGCACTATCTGGTGCTCGGAAGCGGTCTTGAGCCATATCGAGGAGACCCTGGCAGAACCGGCAAGGCGATCCGCGACCTTCTTGGTCATCGGGTTCTCACGAAGGCGGTCGATGATGGTCACGCCCACAGACTGGCCCTTGAGGTCGCGGCGAAGGAAGCCCACCAGCCCTACGACCGCGAAGACGACCGATGCTCCGGCCAGCAATGCGACATGGCCCCACTCGATACCGTTGTAGAGGGGTTCGCTCCCGCTGAAGTAGTACCAGGGGAACAGCTTGGCCCACTTCTCGCCACCTTCGATCAGGGGCAGGAGACCGGAGCCGAGAAACCCGACGACCAGGACGCCCGTGCTGGCACCGCTGGCTGCGCCCCGGTTGCCCGTTGCAGCTCCGATGGCCACTGCAAGCAACCCGTAGAAGAGTGTGCTTGCCAGCATGTGGACGTTGAGGGCGAACACGTCGAGGTCGCCAAGGGCGATGTCCATCATGCCCGCGGTCCCGATGGAGATGGCCCACATCGCCAGCGTAGCGACGATGATGAGCAGGACCAACGCCGCTACCTTCGACACGAAGACGTGTGTACGGCTCTTGGGGTTGGCAAGCAGAAGCCCGAGGGTTCCTTTGCGTTCCTCTCCGGCGATCGATGCGGCACCCATCGCAAGCGCCATGGCGGCAAAGGTCAGCGAGCCGTATGTGCCATAGATCGCCGCGACGGACAACGCTCCAGCATCCATGCCGGGGCGAAGACCGATCATGGACTGATAGGCCTCGGGGAACGTCTCAAGGATGGACAGGTCCAGACCGGAGTATGCAGCGAATCCCAACAGCACGAAAGACCACACAACGCCTGTGGCGATAGTCCAGCCAAGCCAGCGGTCGCGAACCGTCTTGAAAAAGACGTTGCCCAACATCAGGCGCTCGCCTCCTCATCCTGGTAGTAGGTGAGGAATATCTCCTCCAGATCGGCCGACTGCGTGGAGATGTCCACGATGTTGTATCGGCCCTCCGCGACCTTGAGGAGCGCGCCCATGTCACCGCCGAACGTCATGACCACGTGATGGTTCTGCGCGCGGACATCGGTCACACCCTCGACGGCCTTGAACAGCTCGACGTCGGCCGGCTTGTCGAGCTCTATCTCGACCTGCCGCATCGCCTTTGAGCGAAGCGCCTGCACCGTCTCCAGAGCGATCAGACGCCCATGACGGATGATGCCGACCCTGTGCGCAACACGCTGGACTTCGGACAGCGTGTGGCTGGAGAGGAAGACCGTGCGGCCCTCCGCAGCCACTTCACGCATCATCTTCTGGAGCTCCCGCTGCACGAGCGGATCAAGGCCGGAGCTCGGCTCATCCATGATGATGACCTCGGGCTTGCTCATGAATGCCTGGATCAGCCCCACCTTCTGGCGGTTGCCCGAGGACAGGTCCCCCACCTTCTTGTCGAGCTGTGCGTCGAGTCGCTCGGCAAGGGTATCCACATACCCCCAGTCGACGCCGCCACGCAGGTTCGCGAAGTACATCAGCGTGTCCCGCCCGGTGAGGTTGGGGTACATCGCAAGGTCGCCGGGCACGTAGCCCACGTGCTTGCGGATCTCCACCGGCTCGGCGTGCGTGTCCATCCCCAGGATCGACGCCCGGCCTGCGGTCGCGCGGATCTCGTCCATCATCGTCCTGATAGTGGTCGTCTTCCCGGCGCCGTTAGGGCCGAGGAACCCGAACACCTCCCCTTGAGGGATCTCAAGGTTCAGGTCGACGAGAGCCTCGACCTTGCCGTAATGCTTGGTGAGTCCCTCGGTCAGAATCGCAGCTTCACTCATCGGCCCTGCTCCCTCCATTCTCGACGGTCGCATCCGCGCCGCCGAACGCATCCTTCATCAAGTCGAACGCTGTATCTGTGATGAGCCCGTCGTGCATGATCTCAAGCGTCGGGTCCATATATGCGGCAGCAGCCCTGGGGTCATCAGGCGTCACGGCGATATCCACGCCAAGCAACCTATGGATATGTGTGCCCAACACCAGGTTGCCTAAAGACCACATCACGGTGATGACCGCTCGCCCGTACGGGTCAGTAGCAGGCTTCATCAGCCCTGAGGCCACCATCTGCTCGGAGTACTCCACCGCGTCGCGCACGAGCTCGTCCACCAGAGCGTCGACGCTTGGCGACGGATCGATCAGCACATTGGCGAGATACCCCACAAGCGGCGGACCGTCCTGCTGCTGCTTGAGTGCCTCGATAGGATCCATGCGAGCGCCCGCGGCAGCCGCATCCTCCTTGAGCTCGCGGATCACGGTCGCGATATGCTCGTCGCACGCGGTTCGCAGGCGTTCCATGGACCCGAAATGATGGATGACGAGCGCCGGCGAGACACCCGCCTCGGTAGCGACCGCACGCACGCTCGCTGCGGAGCAACCACCCCGGGCGATCACCTGGATGGCCGCATCCCGGATGCGGGCCTTGGTGGAACGGTCATCCCGTGTTTTCGATGAGACTGAACACATGTTCAATATACTAAACACTTGTTCAATACACGGCAAGGGCGCCTGCTAGCGCGTGAACACGCTCCCGATTCCTACGCCGTTGGATGCGCACCAGCCTTGAGAGACCTCGACCACATACTGTGACGGCGAAGGGCTCTGAACCCGTCGATCGCTCTCCCCAGGCACGAGCGACTCGATGGCGCTCACCCGCCCGTCCTCGGCGATGAACACGACATCCAGCGGGAACGTGACGTCTTTGATGCCGAAGGTGCGGATATCGGCATCCGGATAGACGAAGAGCATGCCCTCGTCCCCGGCCAGCTCATCGAAGCCGTTGAGCCCCTCGCTCCGCTCGGCGGGTGTCTCGGCCACCCAGACTCGCAACTCGTGGGTCCCCAGCGTCGCTTCTTCGCGCGGGAGTCCGCCGTGCGCACATCCCGCAAGCAACAGCACGGTCACCGCCAACAGGGCAGGCATGCATCGGCGGGGTACGATACGCCTCATGAGGATCGCATACATATCAGACACGTACCTCCCCGAGACGAACGGCATCGTCACTGCCATCGCCCGACACTCATCTGCCCTGGCCGAACGCGGCCATGAGTTCCTCATCCTGTGCCCACGATACGCCACAACCGACCCCTCGGGGCAGGAGCGTATCAGCGTGCGGCGATTCCGGGCAGTCTGCGCGGGAAGCAACCAAGACACCCGTGTCGCCCTCCCCTGGCTGCCTTCGATGATGCGGACGCTGCGCGACTTCAAGCCCGACATCATCCACGTGCACACGCCTCTGGGCATCGGGATCGCCGGTGTCGTCTCGGCAAAGCTGCTGAGGGTCCCTCTCATACAGACGTATCACAGCTACATGCCGGGGTTCATGCAGTATCTGGATCCACGCAGACTGCTCAAGCTCGACACCGGGCCACGCCGCGAGAACGACAGCCGGCTGTCGTGGCATCTGGGAAGGCTGCTCTACAACCGCTCCGACCTGGTGCTCGCGCCTTCAAAGACGCTTGTGGACGAAGTGCGGGCGCACGGGATACGACCGCCCATCCGTTATCAGACGAACGGCATCGAGCTCTCAGAGTTCCCTCCCAAGGCGGAGTACACGCCGCGCCGGCGCATCGTACACATCGGCCGCCTCGGCTATGAGAAGCACGCCGACGTCGTGATACGCGCGTTCGCGGCATTCTGGGCAGACCACCCGGATTGGACGCTGCACGTGCTTGGCGAAGGCCCCGCAAAGCCGTACCTCCTCCGCCTGGCAGATGAGCTGGGCATAGCGAACCGGGTGCAATGGAGCGGCTTCATCCACCGGACACGACTGGCCGAGACGTACCGCGAAGCGGACATCTTCGCAACCGCCAGCACCATCGAGACCCAGGGCCTCGTCGTCTTGGAGGCGATGGCCTCCGGCACGCCCGTGGTGGGCGTGAATGCGCTCGCGATACCGGAGATGGCGCGCGACGGACGTGACGGCATCATCGTTGAGCCGTATGATTCCGAAGCGATGGCGCGTGCGTTCACGCGCCTGGCTGATGACGACGGGCTGCGGGAGCGCACAGGGCGCAATGCGCGGGAGAGCGTGACGGCGCACCGTCTTTCGGATGCGGTCGATCGCCTTGAGCGCACGTATGAGGCCGTGGCAAGCGGGCAGACAAAGGAACCTGAAGACAGGAGCGACAATGGCATCTGGTGAATCGAAGACCGCGGTCCTTGCAGCGGTGGTGGGAAACCTCATCATCGCGATCATCAAGTTCGTGGCTGCGGGCATCACCGGTAGTTCGGCGATGATCTCTGAGGGGATCCACTCCCTTGTGGACACCGGCAACGGCGGGTTGTTGCTGTTAGGCATGAAGCGCTCCACACGACCGGCAGACGCCGAGCATCCCTTCGGGCACGGCAAGGCGCTCTACTTCTGGAGCCTGGTGGTCGCCGTCTCCATCTTCGGCATCGGCGGCGGCATGTCGCTCTACGAGGGCGTCTCCCACATCCGGCACGTGGCCCCCGGAGCGGTGCTCTCCGACCCGACCGCCAACTACATAGTGCTCGCCATCGCGCTGGTGGTGGAAGGGTTCTCGTTCAGCATCGCGATGAAGCAGTTCATGCGCGCGAAGGGCTCACTGGGCTCGTGGGAGTTCATCCGTCAGTCGAAAGACCCCAGCCTCTATACCGTCGTGCTCGAGGACAGCGCCGCGATGACGGGACTCGTCTTCGCCTTTCTCGGCGTGTTCTTCGGCCACCTGCTGAACAACCCGTACCTGGACGGGATCGCGTCCATCGCGATCGGGCTGCTGCTCATGGGCGTCGCCTTCATCCTGGCCGCCGAGACCAAGGGTCTCCTCCTTGGCGAGGGCATGACCGCTGCCGGCATCGAGAACCTTCGCAGCATCGTCGAAGCCGATGAGGGCGTGGAGCGTGCCGGGGAGATCCTCACCATGTACATGGGGCCGCACGCGCTGCTGGTGAACCTGGAAGTCGTGTTCAAAGACACGCTTTCCGCCGAGCAGATCCACGATTCGATCCATCGCGTCGAGACCGGGATCACCGCGAAGCACCCGGACGTGTCGCGCGTCTACATCGAAGTGCAATCGCTTGCCGGAGATCCTGCAGCGTGACAAAACGGCGAAGGGCCCCTGACTCCAGGGGCCCTTCGCTTGTCAGAGTCATCCGCTCAGGCTTGAGCAGGCGCCTCATCAGCGTACGAAAGGAACTCTGCGCGCCGGGCACGATCGGTGGCGTCTTTGAGGGTCTCGACCGCAAGCTCCAGCGTCGTGCTGCGCTGCGTGCCATGACGATGCAAGCGGTCCGCGTGCCCCGCAAGGACACGTGTGTCGTGCAGGCTGAGCTTGCTGAAGTGCAGCCTCTCCCACTCCGCCCGGTCCCGGGTAGCCCATATCTCGCCGAAGAACCACCGCAGGTTCTCGACCTCTTCGCGAGTCAGGAAGTGCCAGTCCGCCTTGAGCCCGGCACGCAGCCGGTCCATCGCGCGCTCTACCGCACGCTGACGGGTGATCTGGTACATGCGCGCACCAAGGGTCTCCTCGGTGGATGTCTTACGGATCGGATCCATCTTGTGACACCTTTCACTAGCGCGTTCGTACACATGGGTTTCGATGCGCTAGACGGTGTCCCTGCAAACGTAAAGAAGCCTGTGGGTGTGTTAGCCGCGCTTCGGAAAACCCCTGGTAGAGAGTCTGATAGACCGCAAACGGACTTGTGGGATTCTCTGGAAACGGAGTGGCCGGGAAACGCTCCGCCGCCCCTACTCGTGGCTGCCGCTCATGAGGCGGGCCACCATGGACTCGGCCTCTATCCGCAGCAAGACGACCTCGGGATCAAGGCCTAGCGCCTCCTCCAGATACTGCTCAAGCACGGGCCCTTGCAGAAACGACGCGCGGCGGAGCCTGACGGCCACGGGCTCCCAAGGCCCCCGCTTCCGGAGGCGCCAGAGTCCCACAGCCAGGATCGCAAGGGCCAGCAGCGGAACCGCCGAGAAGTAGGCGCTGTATGACCACAGACCGGCAGCGATCACCAACGCTGAGCCGGCCAGCATGAGCCACACCACCGGGCCGGGTTCGTTCATCACGACGAACATGAGCTTCGGCACCTCGATCACATCACCCACGGGCTGGAATCCTATCTCGGCCCGACGCAAGCGGATGTAGACCGCCAAAGAGCCCCTGCGCCTTCGCATGTCCCAAACGGTGACCAGCAGGAAGGTGGCGATGCCCAGACCCAGCCCGAACCGCACCAGGGGTCCGTATTCGGAGGTTGCCGCCATGCCGACAGCCGCCACGAACGCGGCGAGGAAATACAGCCAGGGCATGCCCAGGGCCGGCTCGGACATCCGGGCGTCCGCCACCTCGTCAACGTGAGAGGACAGAAGGTATCCCCAGCCGATGGAGTCGAACATCGAGCCCACCACTGCGAGGAGGAAGAACCCTGCTATCCCTATGGCCATCCAGAACATGGTCGAGTCCCAACGTGACGATGTGGTACCCCGAGTCTACGCGACCGGAGCATGCGCGCATATGCGTATCGAGAAGCCTAGGGGTACGATAACCCTAGGGAGCACCAGTACAGCCGAGGAGAGAACCCGATGGAACGCAGGCTTCTTGCCGCATTCACCGACCCGAAACGACGCCCGCGCGCGATCATGTGGACCGGAGTCGTCCTGGTGGGGCTGGTGGTCTTCTCGGCGGTAAGCGTCATCGGGACCTCGGTGAACTGGTTTTGCACCGATCCGTGCCACGTGGTGCACGAGGACAACACGAAGACGTTCGTGGCGGGCACGCACTCGCAGGTCAACTGCGTCGCATGCCACGAACCCGTCAACGCCAGTCCGCTCGTCTTCATCCTCAAGAAGATCGAGGTGGCCCCCGACGCGATCCCCACCATCCTGGGCACCTTCCACCTGCCGATGAACGAGAACAACGCCATCGCGGTCCAGATGAGCGACCTCTACTGCACACAGTGTCACTCGCTGGCAACGCGTGTGGTCACACCCACAAAGGGCATCATCATCGATCACGACGCGCATACCGCCAGGGACATCACGTGTCCCACGTGCCACAATCGCGTCGCTCACCCGGAAGAAGGGATCGAATACACCCTTCCCGGAGACGAGAAGCACGAGGACTGGATGACGATGGACGCCTGCTTCCGCTGTCACAGCCTGGAGCAGGGCGGGCAGGCACCGGGAGCATGCAGCGCATGCCATCCCGCCAGCTTCGACCTGGTCCCCGCCACTCACGACGCAGCGGGCTGGTATACGGAGTTCGGTGAGTCGGCCGGACATGCGCAGGCGGCAGTTGCCGAGGCCGAAGCCGTGGCCGAGGCGACCTCCAGGACCGCAGAGCTGCCGGAGATCGAGAAGGCGGTCGGACCGGTGCTTGATCCGGAGGCCACCGTCAACACCTGCTACACCTGCCACCTAAAGAGCTTCTGCACGGACTGCCATGGTGTGCCCATCCCGCACCCCGAAGCGTTCTACTCCTCACACGGGCAGGAGGGTCTGGCCGATCCGGCGTCCTGCGCGCGCTGCCATGCTCGCTCCGCGGCAGAGGCACAAGGCACGCTGTTCTGCTCGGCATGCCACCACGCCCAGAGCGAACCGGGCACGGCATGGCTGCCGCAGCACAACGGCGTCGTGCAACGCGAAGGGGCCGAGCAGTGCTTCGTGTGCCATGACACCGTCTACTGCGCCACATGCCATGTGAGCGGCAAGGAAGCGGCGGATGCCTGGCTCAAGGCCAACGCACGCTGAGTGGCGTGGGGTCCTTGCAGTGGCTATGCTGATGACTCAACGCCCCTGACATGCGATAGGACCCCGCTTTGAAGAACCGCCGTCTCGCGATCATCTTCGCTGTCGTGCTCGTGGATATGCTCTCTTTCAGCATCGTCCTGCCGCTGCTTCCCTACCTTGCCGAGTCGATCGGCGCGACGGCCACGCAGATAGGCCTCCTCACGGCGATGTATCCGCTGGCGCAGGTGTTCGCCGCGCCGCTTCTGGGTCGCCTGTCAGACAAGGTAGGCCGCAAGCCGGTGCTGATACTGAGCATCCTGGGCACCGCGGGCGGCTTCGTCGTCCTGGCGCTCGCCAGCTTCCTCCCCATCCTGTTCGTGAGCCGCTTCATCGACGGCATCACCGGCGGCAATATCAGCGTCGCGCAGGCCTACATCGCCGACGTCACGGATCCCAAAGACCGGGGCAAGGCCCTCGGGCTCATCGGCGCGGCGTTCGGGCTGGGCTTCATCCTGGGGCCCATCACCGGAGGACTGCTGTCCGGCTACAGCTACGCGCTCCCGGCCTGGGTGGGTGCGGGGCTTGCCGTCCTCAACGCGGTGGCGGTCACCTTCTTCCTCCCGGAGTCGCTTTCCACAGACGACCGCGCCCGACTGGCTGCACGGGAACGGCGCCACGCCTTCGACCCACGGTCGCTTCTGGATGCACTGGGTCACAAGCGTGTAGGCCCGCTGCTATGGATCCGCCTCGCCACAGGCCTGTCGTTCTCGATCTTCGAGACGAGCTTCGCTTTGTGGGCGCTTGCCGCGCTCGGGCTGACCTCGCAGACGAACGGTCTGGTGCTGGGCTACGTGGGGGTGCTCAGCGTCTTCGTGCAAGCGTTTCTCATCGGCAAGCTGACCGCGCGCTTCAGTGATGACCAGCTGCTGATCTCGTCACTGGGCATCGCAGGGTTCGCGCTTCTGCTGTGGGGTTTCGTGCCCAACCTGCCCCTGCTCCTCGTGCTGATGCCGGCGCTCTCGGTGGGCCTGTCGGTCACCAACACCATCACGACGAGCGCGCTCTCAAAAGCCGTGCACCACGATGAAGTGGGCGGCGTGCTGGGAATGCAGACATCGATCCAGAGCTTCACGCGCGTCCCCGCTCCGGTGCTTGCCGGGTTGCTGATAGACAAGGTG
>JBFHJN010000026.1:0-33758 GCA_041595875.1 Coriobacteriia bacterium | reverse complement strand
CCGGATACGTCGGCCATACCCACGGCATGCTTCACCGTCCCTGAGCTGGCACAGGTAGGTATCAATGAGGCAGAGGCGACAGCCCGTGGCATCAGCCATCGGGTGATCCGGGGCACCCCGGAGTACGTGGGTGCAGCGATCATCGCGGACCGACGGGCCGGGCTCGTGAAGGTCCTCGTGAATCAGGACGGCATCGTGCTGGGGGCGCATATCGCCGGGCACGATGCCGCTGACCTGGTGTATCCTTACGCGCTGGCCATCAGGGCCGGCTTGTCAATCGCCCAATTGGCAGCAACGTCCGCGATCCATCCCGCGTTGACCGAGCTGATCAACTGGACAGTCACCTAGTTGTGACTGTTTCGAACCCTGAGCAGCACACTCTCCATCTCGGAGAAGTGAGTCGCCGTCACGTCTGCGGGTGTCCCCCATGTCACGGACTTCTCCCGCAGGTACTCAGCGACTTCGAACAACGAGTCGCGATCAGGTTTCTCGAAGTCACCCTTCGCCTGCCTGAACGCGATCCTGAGAATACCTTTGATGCTCCGTCGAACATCGGCTTCTTCGGCACTTACACCAAGATGTCTCTTGGTGTGCGCGTAATGCGGACCATGTACAGTTGCAAAGCAATCCACCATGATGTCTCGTGCGCGTTCGGGTGATATCTCGCTCGGAAGCTGATCCTCAAGAGTCCACTCCCGATAGAGCCGTTCCCGCGCCATAGTCAAACGCCTCCGTTAGCTGATGCCCGTCTACGGGCTGTCCTCAGTCGACCTCAGTAATTGTGATCAGCTGCCTTCCTCATATACATCGGTATCAGATGAACGATTCTAAAGGGCAGACTCCAATGAAGGCCCGGAATCCTCTACTCCTTCATCCGGGTCGACGGTTTCGTCGGGCGCAGGCGCTTCCGGAGTGAGACCCAACCAAGTCATGAACTTGGAGTAGGCACGCACGAGGCCCGGTGGGAGTGCCTTCTTGGTACCGCTGAGCACCTTCTCCTGTGCGCGCGCCAGATTGGCCTCGATCCGCGATAGCGCATTGCTCACGCCGGTCTTCTTGGGGTCAACGGTGCCAGAACCATCCTCGGAGGCCATGACCTGCTCGCGATGCTTGTTCTTGTACGCCTTGTTCTTGGACCGCTCATCTTGGGTGGCGTCTTCAGCTGGATCAGCGACGTCATCGCCGTCCTCGGAATCAAGCGCATCCACGCCCTTGTCAGGCTCTTGTGACTTGGCACCCGGCTCGACCGGCGCCTCTTTCTTAGCCTGCCCCGGCGGAATGCTCTTGACCTTGCCGTTGCCGCCCTTGACCGCGAACGCGGCGCTTGGGAATGCGAGCACCGCCATCAACACGGCCACTGTCAGTACTGCGACGAGCTTCTTCATACGGACTACCTCCCATGCCACACAACGACATCACCCCGAGTGGGACAACATGAAGTTCCATCGTGTTGTGGGTACCCGCATCTGAGTGACCGCGGTCACCACTCATCGCATAGTCAGACAAGCGGCATAGAGTGCCCTATGGCGATACCAGCGTTCCCGCCCTCCACCGGTACATGACGTCGGAGAAGACCAGGTGTCCGCCTGAGACGCTGGAAGCCAACCCGGACGCGATATTGTCGCTTCCTCCCAGGACAGCCGAGAAGTAACCAGACGCGGTGTTGTAACGACCACCCACGACGCTGGCGCAGTCTTGCGATGCGGAGTTACCCTCGCCACCTGCGACACTGGAGTTCCATCCCGATGTCGCGTTGCTCTTCCCGCCCGTTATGCTGTTGTAGCGTCCCGATGCGGTATTGTTGCTTCCGCCGGTCACGCTGGCGGTGTTCCCCGATGCGGTGTTGCTATTTCCGCCGGTCACGCTGGAGTAGTCTGCCGATGCGGTATTGCCACTTCCGCCGGTCACGCTGGCACAGACTGCCGAGGCGGTGCTGTAGCCGCCGCCCGTCACGCTGGAGATGGTCCCGCTCGCGGTATTGCGGTACCCGCCGGAGACGACAGCGCAGGCTCCGGAGATCACGTTGGCTCTTCCTGCGACAAGCCCACCATAACTCGTCCATCCGTTATCGACGCCTGTGGCAAGATTGTGGCTGCCCGTCCGGGCGTACGAGAAGTTGTTCTCCGCGTAGCCGATGATCAGGTTACCGAGTCCGTTCACGGCTGCAGTCGTAGAGCCCGAGCCGCTTCTCACATGCAGGTTCGCACCAGTGAACACGACATTGGGACCTGCGATGCCGTTGATGGCGCTTGTGCTGACGTCCACATAGTCACCCAACTTGAGGGCCTTGTTGGACTGCACAGCGGCAAGATCACTCGCGACCGCCCCGATGGACGTCTCGGCAGTGGCAAGTCCAGCTTCGAACGCCGCCAGCGATGTCTCTGCAGACATCAGTTGCGCCTGGAGCGCGGTGACCGTGGATTCGCTCGATGCCAGCTGCACTTGTAGCGCAGCCATAGTGGACTCGCTCGATGCCAGCTGCGCCTGGAGCGCGGCTATCGTGTCATCCTGCGCGTCAAGACGGGCCGCCAGCTCCGCGATGGCCGCGGTGGCATCCGCATCACTTCCCGGCTCACCCTTCTCACCGGTCTCTCCGGTTGCGCCGGTCTGACCCGTGGCGCCGGTAGCGCCGGTCTCACCGGTCTGACCCGTGGCGCCGGTAGCGCCAGCCTCACCGGTTTGACCCGTAGCCCCGGTAGCGCCGGTCTTGCCGGTCTGACCCGTAGCGCCGGTAGCGCCAGCCTCACCGGTCTGACCCGTAGCCCCGGTAGCGCCGGTCTTGCCGGTAGTACCCGCTACAGTGGCGATCGCTCCGGAAGCATCAGGCCGAGCCCCCGCGATCTGAGAGCCGGCATACGCTCCTGCGACTATAGCAAGACACGCTGTGACAAGACTTGCCGCGATCGCCACGGCGACTTGCGACTGGAACAGCCGGTTTACCATTGCGCCACCCCCCGAGCCAGTTGATAGATTGCATAAGTGTAGACCACAAAACCCCAGGTTGTGTACGCCATAGCGACGACATTTCCGTGGCGTCTGCGCACATGAAACGAGGCCCCGGCATCAGCCGGGGCCTCGATCGTTACTGGTGGGCGATACAGGATTTGAACCTGTGACTTCTTCCGTGTGAAGGAAGCGCTCTCCCACTGAGCTAATCGCCCGCAACGTGCACCGCCGAAGAGACGGCGACGACCATTCTAGCGTGTTCGCGCTGCGAGGGGTACCCCGATTTCAGCCTAAGGCAGAAGCTTGTTCAGAGACGTCACGACTGCGGGGGTGACGGCGTCCTCTCCGCCGTATACCTCGACTCTGATCAAGTCGCCGGTGTGGCTCTTCACAAATGTGGAGACTGAGCCGGACAGGGCGTCCGGACGCGTCAGAAGCAGCGCGCCCGTACGGCATCCGCACACCACGCCGCCACCCAGACCGTCCGGGAAGTTGACACCTGTAGCTACGCCCAGGTACGCAGCTGAGGTCAACGAGTGCTTGATGCCCCAGTCCGCGATCGCTTTGGACGTGGCGTACCGGTCACTGCCGCTCAGACGCTCGACGCACAACATCGACGGCAGCTTCTTGATTGCTGCCTCTACACCGGTGCTGACCGCAGTGGCTCCACCGGCGATGACAACATCAGAGACGTCGTACTCGTCCATGAATGCGCGGGTCTCACTGGACAGGGTGCCGGAATCGGTCAGCAAGACGGGATACTGCTCATTGAACGCGATGGGGCCTATTGAGAGTGCGTCTGCGAACGCGTCACCGCGTGTAACGAAAGCGGTGCCGGTCCAACTCTGCCCGGACTTCTGGACGACACGGCGAGCTATCGCCACAGCTGTGGCGTAGCGGTTGTCACCCTTGAGCCTTTCCACGGTCCGGCCGGACGCCTTGATCGCGGTATCCACCGAAGACGACACAGCGCTTGTGCCGCCCACGATGATGACCTTTGTCGCGCCGAGACGACCGAGTTCGGTCAGCACTCCGCTGCTCAAAGAGGCTTTCGCTGTCAGCAGCAGAGGACATTGATAAGCGCCGGCCAGAGGTGAAGCGGCCAGAGCATCAGGGAAGTCCTCTCCGGTGGCAAGGATGACCGTCTTCGCGCTACCCGCGGCAAAAGTCGCCTTGGAAAGGGCGATGGCCGTTGCGTATCGATTGCTGCCTTGCAGCCGGACGACGTCACCGACGGTAGGCGTCAAGGAGCGCTCCCATTGAAGCGTGTACGCGCCCGAACCGGCAGCAGTCCTGGTCTCGAAGTAGTACGCACCGGCGGTCTTCACATCCAGCACGAGGCTCTCTGAAGACGTCGGGCCGTTGGAGTACGCGACGGGGACGTTAACGGCAAGGTCTGTTGGGTCGGGCCCGTAGACATAGAGATCGAAGTCGGTGCCCGCGTCTCCTGACAACGATAACGTCACGCGCTCGCCCACGGCCAGCATCATGAACACCGCATCGTTGACGTCAGTCGAGATGTCCAGCGTGCCCGTGATCTGCCCGGTTGCGGAGGCGACCTGGGGGATGGCTGAGAATGTCTCCCACGCGCCTGCGGGCTGTGGCGCGGTCGTGATCAGCAGCGAGTAGCTTCCGGCACCGCGCGCCGCTCGGATATCCACGAAGTAGCGGCCCGCCATACCTGTCCGCACGTCTAGAGAGACGTTCTCGGTCGAGCCCTCGGAAACAGAGCCCCAGTACGGCGTTGCGTCTTCAAGGGTCGCCGAACCGGGAGCGTAGATGTAGATATCCGCGTCCAACGCGGAGTCGCCTGACGTGGCCACACTCAAACGCTCGCCAACGGCCACATCCACCCAGTACACATCATCGCGATCCGATGAGGCGTCCAGCGTGTCCACGATCGGTCCTGCCAGCCATTGTGTGGCACCGGCGATCGTATCGTCGCTGCCGGGCGTAGGTATATCGAACGTCTCCAAGACCAGCGTATAGGCCGCCGCGCCTTGTGTCGCGACGATGGCGAGACTGTACGTCGCCGCGGAAGCAGACGTGTTGTCGAACGTGAAGGTCTCAACGGCATCGTCCGTCATCGTCCCGCGAAGCGGAGGATCCACATCGATGGAGGTGGCATACGGGTCGAAGAGATACGCGTCGGCAAGCAGCAATGTGGGGTCGGCGCTCAGCGTGACACGTATCCGCTTGCCCGCACCTATGCTCACCGCATAGACGTCGGCTCGATCGGTGGCAAAGCTCAGCGAATCGGTGTAGGTCCCGTCACTCAGCGGCACTGCTCCCGAGATGTCGTTTCCGGGGTCCGCTTGCGCCGACACGTCCTGTGCGGAGACTCCCGCCGATGATATGAGTCCAGCCGACGACTTCCAGTCGGCAGGTCCGGGCACATAGGACCCGGGCACCGCGACTGCCGTGACCACAGGCATCTGAACGCACACCAATGCCACGAGAACGACCATCGGAATCAGCCGTCGTGACGCATGCCGAATTAGACGCACTTGATACACCCCCTGGTACTCCCCCACGTGCGCGTGAGACGCCGCGCGAAATCTCCCCCTTGAAGACCTCGCCTCGCATTATTGCACAACGCAGTGACACGGACTCCGGAGCTAGTGCACGGCATCGATCTCGTTACGATGCGGAATCGACCCCATTGCGCCTCGACGTACGGTGGCCAGCGCCGCCGCCCGCACAGCCCATTGCGTTGCCTCCACGCAGCTCATTCCATCAAGCAGCCCGTCCACAAGCGCAGCACAGAAGGTGTCGCCTGCGGCCGTAGCGTCGACAGCATCCACACGCACTGCGGGCACATGAACCGTCTGCCCGTTCTCGACGACTAGAGCGCCACCCTCACCCATCGTTATGACGACCGCTGCGGGTCCCGCCAGTCCGCGGGCCAGCGCGCCAAGCACGTGCCGGTCATCGGTACGCGGCGCGCCGCAAAGGGAGGTGAGCTCGTGACGGTTAGGCACCAAGACGTCCACCCGGGCGAGGACCTCGGGCGATATGGGGCGAGACGGAGCAGGGTTCAGCACGAACATGCCAGTGGCAAGCTCTGAAGCACGCGCCACGACATCCCCTGCGATCTCCTGTTGCACAAGTACACATCTGGCCGATGAGACCACATCGCGCGCGACCTCCAGGTCCTCGGTCGAGTACACCCAGTTGGCTCCGGGAGCGACCACGATGGTGCTCTCGCCGTCGGGCTCTACGCAGATGACCGCCTGGCCGGTCGCCTCATCCACACGGCGTACGGCGGCGACGTCGACCCCCTCGGCAGTCAGAAGATCGAGCATGTACCTGCCGTCGGCGTCGTCTCCCACGGCACCCACCATAGCCACCGAGCGCCCGAGTCGGGCGCAGCCCACCGCCTGATTGGCGCCCTTGCCGCCACCGGCTCGCTGCAGCGAAGCGCCCAGAAGCGTCTCGCCTCTTCGAGGCTCATGCGGCACCTGCAAAGAGAGGTCGACGTTGATGCTTCCAACTACGGCGACATCACACATAGCTTGCCACCGCTTCGATCATGGCATCCCAGAATCGCTCGCGGTCTAGCGTCATAGCCACAAGCGCGTTGTCGGGTTCACCAGAGAGGTGATGCAGGTCCACCACAGTGGCGCCACGCGTGTAGCGACCTTCCGTCTCGATGGCGACCGGCTCAGGCAGGCAATCCACGACGGAAGGGTCGATAACGCGCATGAGCGCGACCGGGTCGTGCAACGGCGGTGAAGTGAAGCCCCATGTGCGCAGATACGATGCCGAGAAGAACGTCAGCAGTTCCACGCACAGGTCTCCCATACGAGTCCCGAGTGCCTTGAGCCGGTCGATGACGTCCGGGGTGGCCAGCGCCTGGTGGGTGATATTGAGCCCGCACATGGTGACCTGAGGGGCAGCCGCGAACACGATTGCGGCCGCCTCCGGGTCGACTTTGATGTTGAATTCGGCATAGGGCGTGTCGTTGCCGCGGTCTGTGGAGCCGCCCATTATGACGATCTCGCGAATGTTGTCCACGACATCGGGATGATCGCGTATGACAAGCGCGATGTTGGTGAGCGGGCCCACCGCCACGATCGTGACAGGCTCGGGATGCTCGCGCAGCAACCGCACGATCAGATCGACAGCGAACTCGTCCGACGCCTGGACCGAAGGCTCACCCCAGTCGGGGCCGTCAAGGCCCGAGACGCCATGCACGTACTCACCGATGTGCAAGTCGCCGATCAGCGGCCCGGCAGCACCGGTCGCGATAGGGACGTCAGTGATACCCGCTACCGAGCAGATACGCCGGGCGTTGATGGTGCACTTCTCAACCGTCTGATTGCCACCAACCGTGGTGATGGCAAGCAGATCGACAGCGGGGCTGGCATTGGCAAGCAAGATAGCCAACGCGTCATCATGCCCCGGATCGCAATCCAGGATGATAGGAGTGGTCACACTACTCACCTTTCGACAGCCAGCGCATCGCCTGCGAGAATAGACGCGTGTATCCCGGCCACTCGACGAACGGATCCGGACACCAGTGCGGTCCGATGTCAGACGCCCAGACCAGCGTGCGACCTTCGCCAACCGCCCGAATCGCCAGCAACGGATCTGCGCCCACAAGGGCCAGTAGCGTGGCGTCGTCTTTCAACGCGAAACGGTTGTAGCCAAGCAGAGCCGGCCACTCGCCGGTCACGCCCTCAAGGATCGGGTGCGCCGCATCCACCACAGCGGGGAGCACACCCTCAGGAGTCTCAATGCGGTCATCCCACGGGTCGATGATCGAGGGCAACACCTCGTCCACCGCGGTACCGCGAAACATCGCCTTGCCTTCGAAGCCCTGGAAGCTCAGGTAGCCGCCAGCCATCATCAGGCCGCCGCCCGCGCGGACCCACTCGGCAAGTGCTTTGAGACGGTTAGGCGTCGTCTTACCCTGCAGCCATGTGTCGGGGTGGATCAGTATGCTGTTGGCGCCGATGTCCGAGAGGACCACGACGTCGTAGGCAGACAGCGCCTCCACGTCCATAGGGAAGCTCTCGGGCACCTCGTGTGCCGGCATGTAGACGACTTCGATGCCCTCAGATTCCAGCGCATCTCGCAGCGGACCTACACCCGTGTGGAACGTCACTGATGTGAACGAGTCGAAGCCTTTGTAGTGCGTGGATTCGCTCACCCATGACTCGCCGGCGATGAGTACTCGCGTCATCTGCGTTCTCCTTTCGCTGCGGACTCGAACACGGCCCGCGGATTGTCCGTCAGGATGCCTAAAGCGACTTGCGCGGATACGCCGTGTCGCTCCAGCCTTGGGATGAAACTGGTCAGGACGTAGCTATAGCCATAGCCGCCGTATCGGCGGAGCAGCATCTTGATGAACACATCGTGCGAGAACAGAAGGCTCCCGGCGTAGCCGTCGGCGATAAGCGCGGCAACCGCCGTCGCATTCTCCTCCTCGCTTGGGCTCTGCCCCTCGCCGGGATAGAAGTAGTCCATCCCAAGCATGTCGTACTCAAGCCACGCTCCCCTGTCAGCCAGGGTACGCTGATAGGAGCCATCTATCCAACTTGGGTTCATGTGGCAAAGGATGGTGGCGCACAGGTCAGCGCCTTCCTCGGCCACTATGTCCAAGACTCGATGGCCAACGCGTTCCCACGCAGGAAGATGTACCGAGAGGGGCACGCCCGTAGCCGCTTGCGCACGCGAGGCCGCGCGCAATACGCGCTCTTCGGCAGGCGTGAAGTCTGGTCCGACGCCGATCTCACCGATGATGCCGGCGCGGATGCCGTCCACACCAACGGTGATGTCGCGCACCATCGTGTCCGCGATCTCATCGATAGTCATCGAGGCGAGCTCCGCGGGATGCGCACGCTCGAAGTAGTAGCCGGTGCCCATGATGACATTGAGGCCTGTGCTCTGAGCGATCTTGACCAACCCGTGCGGGTCCCGGCCGATCCCTTCAAGGGTGACGTCCACGATGGTCCCGCCACCCGCCGAGGCGAAGTAGCCGGCCTCTTTGACAGCATCATCCAGACTGTCTAGCCGGGTGTTATCCAATGAGAGGTACGGGTTGTCACGCAGCCTGCCCACGAACTCCGTGCGCAGAGGCTCTCTCGCGATCTCCCAAAGGTCGTCTGCAGCGTCACCTGCAGGCCTACGCCACGCAGCCGAACCATCGTTGAGCAGATGCTCGTGACACAGGGTGATCCCCAGGTCAGCCGAGTCGACCTCGCCCGTGACGGTGCGGACGCGGGTCATCAGTGACCACCCATCCCGAACCTGGAGAATATGCGGGTGTTCAGGAAGATGGCCAGCAGCAAGATCGCGCCCTGCACGATCTGCACATAGAACGGTGAAACGTGGAGCAACACGAGTCCGTTGGCGATGACGCCCAACACCAGCGCACCGATAGCGGTACCGACCACGCTACCGCGTCCGCCGAGCAGAGACGTCCCGCCCAACACGACCGCCGTGATCACTTCAAGCTCGAAACCCACGCCGGCGTTCGAGGAGCCAGACGCAAGACGGCTGGCGATGAGAATACCGGCCGTGGACGCAGCCAGCCCGGACAAGATATAGACGACCAGGCCCACGAACCGCGTGTTGACACCGGTACGGCGCAGCGACTCCGAGTTGGAGCCCAGTCCGATGACGTAGCGGCCAAAGGGAGTCTGCGTGAACAAGAACCACCCGATGACCACAACGAACAGCGCGATGATCGCCGGAATAGGCACACCGGCCACACGGCCCTGGCCTAGAACAGTGATCCAGGCGTCACCGGGAATGGGCGTAGAGTACCCGCCTGTTACAAGCAGCGCTGCACCTCGAACGATAGAGAGCGTGGCAAGTGTGACGATAAAGGGCGGCAGTCCTTGATACGCAGAGAACCAGCCATTGACCGCCCCGACCAGCACGCCCAGAAGCAGCACGAGCATCAAAGCAAGAGTGGGATCCATGCCGCCTTTGACCCATATGGCGAGAAGAGATCCAGAAAGCGCCACGATCGAGCCGACCGAAAGATCGATGCCGGAGGTGGTGATGACCAGAGTCATCGTCACAGCCACGACAAGGGTCGGTGCGATCTGACGCAGCATGTTCAAGAGGTTTCTGACAGTCAGGAAGCTGTCAGCCGTGAAGCTGAATACGCCGAGCAGCACGAGCAACACAACGCCCACAGCGAGGGTAAGGATGTTGCTGAGAAGCCATCCGCGCAGATGCGATCCGCGGGGTCGCTCGGCAGGTACTTCTTCGATCTCAGTCTGGGTGGTAGGTGTCGCCGAACTCATCGATGCCCACCTCCCACTATCTCGTTGACGAGCGTTTCAAGCGAGGTCTCCTGGGCCACAAGGTCTGCGCGTAGCGTGCCTTCGTACATGACGCACAGTCGGTGACAGACCTCGAACAGGTCTTGCATGCGGTGTGTGATCAAAATGACACCAACGCCGCTGGCAGCAACGGTACGGATGAGCTGAAGCACCGTCTCCACTTCCGCGACGGCAAGCGCGGCGGTGGGTTCGTCCAAGATGAGCAGGCGCGGATTGAAGTTGACCGCGCGCGCGATGGCGACAGCCTGCCTCTGACCGCCGGAGAGATTGCGAACCGGCAGATCCGTGTACGGAATGCGGATGTTGAGTGAATCGAGAAGCTCTCGCGCATCCGCATGCATCTTCTTCTTGTCTAACGCGATGCCGCCCGTGCGCTTTGGCTCGCGGCCGAGGAAGATGTTGCCCGCCACGTCGATGTCGTCGCATAGGGCAAGATCCTGGTAGACCATCTCGATCCCCATATCCTGCGCCTCTCGAGGCGTGGTGTAACACATCTTCTTGCCATCGACCCATATCTCACCGCTGTCGGGGACATACGCCCCCGACAGCACTTTCATGAGAGTCGACTTACCCGCTGCGTTGTCGCCCACCAGGCCGACGACCTCACCGGGCGCGACGCGGAGGGTGACTCCACGCAACGCTTCAACCATTCCGAATCGCTTACGAATGTCCTTGAGCAGGATGCGATCCGGCTGTGTCTCGTTTGCGGTCATACAACCCTCCACGACGCTATCGGTATCAGTGACTACTTGAAGATCTCGCGGTACGGATCAACGTTCGCCTTGGTGACGATGGTGATCGGGATGTTCAGGAGCTTATCCACGCTTCCACCTTCGACAAGGGTCTTGCAGGCCTTGACGGCCTCGTAGCCCTCGGTCTTGGGGTCTTGCTGCACGACACCAAGCACAAAGCCGTCATCGATACCGGTGATGACCTCAGCGGTGAGATCCCAACCGAACAGTACCACCGAGTCGCCCTTGTCCTGCGAACGAACAGCCGCAACCGCGCCGACCATGGCAGGCTCGCCAGTGGCGTACATGATGCCCGTGTCCTGCTGAGCCGTGAACAGGTTCTCGGAGGCGGTCATGGCTGCCTCCTGACGGTTCTGGCCGTCAACAGTCTGCGTGATGGTAGCGCCGGCGGCCTCTACGACCTCCACGAAGCTATCTTTGCGGATATTCTGGATGAAGGAGTTCAACGCGCCGATGACACCGATGTTCTTGTTGGCGACAGCGTTCTCTTCCATGTAGTCGGCGACGAACTGACCGATCTCTGCACCGGCAGCCGCGTTATCAACGCCCACCTGTACGTCTACAGCGGGATCCTCAACGACAGCGTCGACGCACACGATCACGATGCCTGCGTCCTTGGCTTCCTGGATGGCGGGCTTGATGCCCTCAACGTCGATAGCAACAACCACGATCGCGTCGAAGCCCTGGGTGATGAAGTTGGTGATGCCTTCATTCTGCTTGGCGGCATCATCATTCGCGTTGAAGATGGTGAGATCCACGCCAAGCTCGTCGGCGGCTTCCTGCGCGCCCTCGTTCATCTGGTTGAAGAAGATAGCCTGCTGGTTGATCTGGACCAAGCCTACCTTGAGCTTCTCCTCGCTTGCGGCGTCATCCCCGTCGTCCCCGGTCGAGGCGCAGCCAGCCATACTGCCCAGAAGCAGGGTCAGGATCGCGAGCAGCGCAACGAGCCTCAATCCCTTTCGCCTTGCCATTGCAGACTCCCTCCGTAATGCCCTATGTGGGTAAACGTTTACCCCTTCTCTGTCATCTTACGGACGCATGGGATTCCGTCAAGAACAGAAGACGCCAGCGGAGTTCGCCGTGGAGCGGGTAAACGTTGTCGCGGGACACGCGCAGTGTCGTACACTGTTAGCGTGTCTGACGGAAGGAGTTGGGGGGCTTCATGGCTGTCACCATTCGAGATGTTGCGGAGAAGGCTGGTGTGTCTATAGCCACGGCGTCGCGCGTTCTAACGGGGAGCAAGAACGTCTCGGCGGATCTTGTCGCACGCGTCGACGAGAGTGCGCGAGCACTCGGCTACCGGCACAACGCGGTCGCCCGAGCGCTCAGGCGCGGCTGCACGAACACCGTGGGGATGATCGTTCCTGAGATCGGCAACCCGTTCTTCCCTGCCATTGTGGAGGCGGTGGAACGCCGTCTTCAAGCGACAGGGCGAGACCTCCTATTGTGCGATTCGCAGCAGGACCCGGAGATCGAGCATCGCCGGGTCATGGCGCTGGTCGACAGGCAGGTCGACGGCCTGATCATCGTGCCTGTCTCGGCAACAGAGAGTCACACCACTATGGAGAAGGCTGTAGGGCACACTCCCATAGTCCAGATCGACCGCTACGTTGAAGAGTTCGCCGCTGATTGGGTGGGCGTGGACGATGAGCTGGGCATCTCCCAGACGGTGGAACACGTCGCCTCTTTAGGCGCGCGTACGATGGCGATGGTCAGCGCAACACTGGACAGCTCAGCTGCACTGCGTCGTCACGCGGGCTTTGAAAAGGCGCTCGCCCGGCTGGGGCTGCCCCTGGACGGGCCGCGCCTTCTTGGCATGTTCCGAGCCGAGTGGGGCCAGAGTGCCGCACGCCAACTACTTGAGAGCGGATCGCTGCCAGATGCGATCATCTGCGGCAACGACGAGATCGCAGTGGGACTTCTGGGTGAGCTGAGGCGCAACCAGATACGTGTCCCTCAAGACGTCCTGGTCACCGGCTTTGACGACATACGCTTCGCCGAGATGACCGACCCGCCGCTCACGACAGTACGCCAACCGCATGAGCAACTCGCCGCTGAAGCATTGCGCTTGCTGGACGCCCGGATCGCCCGGCATGACCTCCCGGTACAGCGCATATCCGTTGCTCCATCACTTGTCGTGCGCCGCTCCACGGAGGGACACGCGTGATGGACCCGCTTGAGCTCACAAGGACACTCGTCATGCTCAATACCGCAGACGGCGGTGAAGAGGTTGCCGCACACATGTTGGGGGGCATCCTGCGTGTGGCCGGCGCACAGGTGGAGTACGACCTGCTCTCCCCCGGTCGCGCCACGCTGGTAGCGCACGCCGGTGACACACGCGAGAGTCCCTTGATTTTGAGCGGGCACCTGGACACGGTCCCCGCTGAGCCCTCGGCATGGTCCATCGACCCCTTTGCCGGCGCTATCGTCGGCGATCAGCTTGTGGGTCGGGGCGCCGCGGATATGAAATCGGGCGTGGCCGCACTGGTCGTAGCGCTAGAGCGCTACCTCATGCGAGGCACGCTCAAGCGCGGCATCGTGCTTGTGCTGTCGGCTGCCGAAGAGACCGGCTGCCAGGGTGTGCAACACCTGATAGAGCACGTGGATCTGCCAACCGGCGGTCCTATGCTCGTTGCTGAGCCCACCGGCAATCGCATGGCTACGGGCCACAAGGGGGCGCTTTGGCTCCGCTTGAGCTCTCGGGGAGTCGCAGCGCACGGATCGCGCCCTGACCTTGGGGTGAATGCCATCACGCCTCTGGCACGAGCGGCCGTGGCCCTCGCCGAAGAGGGTCTGCCCGGTTCACATCCCCAGATGGGTCCGGCCACCGTCAACGTCGGCACGCTCAACGGCGGCGTCCGCACCAACCTGGTTGCAGACAGCGCCGAGATGACCCTGGACATCCGCCTGGTGCCCGGTGTCACAGCCGATGACATGATCGACCACGTGAGGCGGCTCGCCGGACCCGACGTGACCATCGAGACGCTGCTCCATCGCGCCGCGGTCTACTCGCCGCCTACCGCCACACTGGCGTCTCTGGTGGACAGGGTGGCCAACACGGGGCCGCACGACCCGCTCACGTACTTCACAGACGCATCAGTGCTGGCGCATGCGCTGAACTGCAGTGAGACCGTGTTCTTGGGACCGGGCGAGGCTGACCAGGCACACACCGTTGACGAGAGCTGCGCTGTGAGCCGCATCTACGCGGCCACTGACATCTACGAAGAGGTACTCGCCCGCTTCTGCTCGCAGTGACCTAGGGCAAGACCTCATCGTCATCGCTACCTGCCGAGAAGGCAGGCACGTCCAGGGGCAGGGTCACCGTGAAGGTCGAGCCGCACCCTATCTCACTGGAAACGGTGATGCCCCCGCCCAGCAGGTGCGCAAGCCTGCGCGCGATGGCAAGACCCAGGCCCGCACCTTCCGGCCTGGCGCGATCATGGGCCTTTTGCTGCCAGAAGACCGCGAACACCCGCGAGATATCCTCAGCGGGGATACCGGGACCGGTGTCCTCAACGGAGACCGACACCATCGCATCGTTGACGCGGCACGCCAGGCGCACTCCACCCTCCCGGGTGAATTTCACGGCGTTGGAGGCGATATTGACCAGTATCTGACGCACCTTGGTGACGTCGCTTCGGATGATGACCGGCTCCTGCGGGCGGTCGAAGTCCAAGAGGAGTCCGCGCGCGTCAGCGGCCGGGCGTAGCGAATCAAGCACGTTCGTGATCATCTCGGTGATATCGAACTCCGTGATGTCCACGGAGGCCGCACCGTTCTCAACGCGGGTGAGATCGAGGATGTCATTGACCAGCACCAGCAGATGCCTGCCGGAGTCGTTGGCCATGAGCAGCTGCTTTCTTTGCTCATCGGTGATGGGCCCGGCAAGCTCTTTGAGCAAGATGTCGGTGAAGCCGATGATGGAGTTGAGCGGCGTCCGCAGCTCGTGGCTCATGTTGGCCAGGAAGTCGCTCTTGGCCTCCGTCGCACGCCGGAGCCGATCGTTGGACTCCTCTAGCTGGCGAGTCCGTTCCTCCACGAGAGTCTCCAGACCCTCCCTGTAGCGCGCGAGCTCGTGCTGCTGCTGGTCAGACTCCGTGATGTCCACGCCGAAGCATATGGATCCGACGACTACTCCATCCACCACAACAGAACTGCCTCGCCACGAGACGAGCCGTTGTAGTCTGTCTTTGGTCCGTATACGAGTGGAGCACTCCAGGCCTTGGACCGGCTCTGCGCCCGGTGCCGAGGCGTCCAACAACATGCTCCATTCACGGGCGCCATCAGCAAGAAGCTCACGGGGGCACAACGTGTCGAACACTGAACGCCCCACGATATCGTCGAACAGGTAGCCACTCATGCGTTCGGCCTGTGCATTGAATACGGTGATACAGCCCCCTGCATCCAGGCCCACGACCATGACGTTGGCGGTAGCGATCAGATTCTCGGCGTAGCGCATCTGCGAGGCCAGTTGACGCTCAATGGACTCACGCTCTGATATCTCGGCCATCAACTCCTGGTTCATTGCATCCAGCGTGTGTGTGCGCTGCGCGACGCGTACTTCCAGGCTGTCGATGGTCTGCGCCACACGCGTTGACATCGTAGAGAACGAGTCCGCCAGTTCCATGACCTCCCTGGCGCTGTCTACCGCCACCGGTGTCCCCGGGGGCACGACGTCGTTGGCGATGGCCATGGCCAGATCGCCCACTTCGCGTAGCGGACGCAAGATGTAGTGCCTGTTCATGAAGTAGACGCCCAGGAAGGTCAGCAACATGAAGGAGAGCAGCTCGGCACTTATGATCCGGACCGCGAGGTCTGTTGCCGCGTACGCTGGCGAAAGCGGGATTCGCACGGAGACCACCGAGGCGACATCGCCCACGCTCTTGCCAAAGCCGGCGGTGTCACCATAGGTGCTCACCAGTTGCGCGGGCGCCACATCCGGGGAGCTGTGGCACTTCATGCAGACCTCTGTGAATACCTCACCCTGGTACATCACAACGTAGTAAGGCTCTCCGTCGAAATCCCTGATCTCTCGGACCTCAGGCTGGATGCCGTCTTCCAAGAATCCTGTTGAAGTACTCAGCCTCGAATGTGTCGGCCTCGCTGGCCGGATTCCTGGCTCCCACAGCGGCTTCACGATAGTAGAACGACATGCCTTTGGTGGTATCCACGTGATAGCCCTGAATCGTCTCTATCGCGTAGCTCGAAGACATCCAGCGCGCATCGAAGTAGTCTTGCCCGACTGCCGCCTCACTCAGCGGATAGACGGACGGCTTGAGTTCATCGCTGAAGTAGCGATGAACGGCAAGGTAACGGCGCGTGATGTTCTGAGCGTACTCGGCGGCGTCGTCGATGGCTTCCTGGCGCATCGTGACCCGCACTACCACGACGGTGGCAATGGCAAGCACAAGGTAGGCGACGCCGATAATCGCCAGCATACGCGCATTGAGTCCCCATACTCGGCGCTTGATCAAGCCACTCCCACCGGTTGATATCGCCTAAATGATAGCATCAACAGGCGCACGCGGAGGGACGCGCCGACACGCGTCCCTCCAGGTAGCTACCCTATGCAGGCATGCTGAACCCGTAGTCGGCAAGGACCGACTTGGGGAACTCGAAGCGAACGGTCAGAAGCGGGTCCACGACCTGGCAGAACTTGAGATCGCCCACCAGGCTCATGAGCATCGCCGCGTCGTTGACGGGCAGCCCGGCAACCTTGGTGAGGAACTCGTGCATCATGTCCAGCGCCAGCTTGTAAGCGTCATCCAGGCTCTCTGCCGAGGCGATCACTGCCACCAGCTCGTCGTTCTCGATGAACGGCGTGGGCAGGCCGTCAAGATCGACCACCTGCGGGGTCATGCGGACCTCGCCGGGGGTCTCGGCACCGCAGACGACGACCTCGCCGTCGCCCATGGCCGCGTGCATGTCGCCACAGCCGAAGAGCGCACCCTCAACCGCCACGCTCAGGTACAGACGCGAGCCGCTGGTGATGAGCGTGCAGTCCATGTTACCGCCGTGGGTGCCCGGTGTGCTGTTGGGCACCTCCCCTGCCGCGGGAGCCACACCGATGACGCCCAGCATCGCGTTCTGCTTGACGACCACCTTGTCTTTGAACACGACCGTGTCGCCACGGTTCTCCAGGATGGCGGTCTCCTCGGAGGTTATGAGGTGACCAAGCGCACCGACGTTGGGGACGGCGATCATGACCGAGGAACCCGTGGCTTTGACCTCATGCAGGTCGATGCGCAGCAGGTCGCCGGGCTTGGTGTCCTCAATGTAGATGGGGCCGGTGGCCGGGTTGGTGATAGACCAGTCCAGCGTCTCCAGGGTGTCGGCGGTGGTCTTGAGCTGGCCGCTGAAGCAGTCGTGCGTGGTCAGCTTGACCTCTTCGCCCTGCTTGACGTGCAAAACGGGCTCCACGTCAGGAGAGAAGGCGAAAAACGCTGTGTCGCGGGTGATCTCGTTAGACATTGGAGACCTCCTCCTTCTTCTTCTTGAACCGCAGTCTTGAAAGCTTGAGCTCCTGGCCGCCAACGATGCCTTGTGGCCGCCAGATCAGCACAGCCACCATCAGGATGGCCATGACAAGCTCGGTGAGTCCGAAGACCTCGAACGAGAGGACGTGCGCGTTGTTGATAGACGCCTCCACCTGCCTCAACACCTCGCGGGCGATGGTGACCACGGTGGTACCCACCACGGCGCCGGAGATGGAGCCCGCACCGCCGATGACGATCATGCTCAGCAGCACGAACATCTCGGACATGTAGAAGGCCTTGGGCGAGAACGACGTGATGAAGTGCGCCCACACGCCACCGGCCAGGCCGGCCATGAGAGCGCTCAGGACGAACGCGACGTAGCGGGCGCGCACCACGTTGATGCCGGTGGCAGCCGCAGCGTGGCGGTCGTCTCGCGAGGCACGCACGCGCAGGCCCATGGAGGACTCGCGGAACCAGTACGCCAGCACGATCATGAGCAGTGCGCCCACAAGCGCCACGGTGAGCGTGGTGTACTCGGGCACGCCGAAGAACGTACGCGGGCCGTTGGTGACGTTGTCCCACTGGGTCATGATCACGTGGAAGACGATCAGTGTGGCGAAGAGCGTGATGACGCCCACGGCGTCGGACAGTCGCATCATAGGATACGAGATGGCAGCCGCGATGATGGCGGCCACGATGTCGCCCAGCAAGATGGCGGGCAGCACGGGTATCTGCAGGTCCACCAACGCCGGGAACATGTTGGGCACGCCCATCGCCTTGACCGCCGGCGGTGTGGACAGGATGCCCGAGGCGTACGCGCCCACTCCCACAAAGCCGACGTGGAGGAAGGACAGGATGCCCGAGTTACCCATGAACACCTGGACGCCAAGGACCATCATCAGGCTGACGCAGAAGAACGTGTATACGTTGACCAGCAGCGACGAGCCGAACATCTGAACGAGCACTCCCGCCAAGATGAGCGGGATGATCGCCTGGACGACGGTTGAATGGCTGCGGGCCCACGCCAAGGAACGCTGCATAATACTCATCCCACACGCTCCTCGGTATAGCCGCGCCGAATGATGCCTTCGGGGCGGAACAGCAAGAACAAAACGACGATGGCGAACATGAACGCGTCACGATAGCTGATCATGCTGGCCGGCAAAGCGATGCTCAAGATGTTGAAGAGCAGGCCGTAGACGAAGCCACCCACAACCGCGCCGATGGGGCTGTTCATACCGCCCATGACGGTGGCGATGAACGCGATCAGCAGCGGAGCGGCGCCGGTGAGCGGATCGACGGATCCGGAGCGGCCCACCCAGAAGATGCCCGCAACGCCGGCGAGGAATCCGGAGATCAGAAACGCCGCCGAGATGACGAAGTTTGCCGGCACGCCCATGAGGCGCGTGGTGGTGAACTTATCGGCGGCCGCACGCATGGCCATGCCCAGCACCGTCTTCTTCATGAGGAACGAAAGAAGCACCAGCACAACAGCCGTGGTGCCGATGACAAGCAGGTTGCGCAGCGGCAGCGTGGCGCCCGAGATGACCACCGTCTTGGAGAAGAAGTCAGGCAGCGGCACGGCACGCGCACGCGGCGAGATGGTCAGCAAGACGATGTTTTGCAAAAAGATGCTCACCGCAAAGGACGTGACAAGCAGCGCGTCCATGGACTTGGTGCGCACCGGGCGGAACGCGGCAATCTCGGTGAAAAAGCTCACCAGCATCGACGCGACCACGGCGATGATCAGCGTCGCCCACCACGGGGCGCCAAGGATGGCCGAGAGGTAAATGGCATAACCGGCCACCATCAGATACTCGCCATACGCGAAGTTGACGAGCTTCAAGATGCCGTACACCAGGACGAGCCCTACCGCGAGAAGCGCGTACAGGCTGCCCAGGCTGAGCGTGTTGATGAGGAACTCGAGATTCATCACAGCTGCACTTCACCGCCTTCCGCGTCTTCTCCGCCAAGGTAGACCGAGGCGATGTCGACCTGCTTTTTGATGTCCTCGGCAGATCCGGATACTTCGACCAGGCCGTTTGCCAGCAGGTACGCCTTGTCGACGACCTCAAGGGCGCGCTCGGCGTTCTGCTCCACCAGCAAGATCGTCAGGCCGCGCTCGCGAAGCGAGGTGATGAGCGCGAAGACGTCGTCGGTGATGGCAGGTGACAGGCCCAGCGAGGGCTCGTCGAGCATCAGCAGCTTGGGGTGCGCCATGAGAGCGCGCGCGATGGCGAGCATCTGCTGCTCGCCGCCGGAAAGCAGGCCGCCGGGCTGGTGGAACCGCTCCTCCAGGATGGGGAACAGCTCGAACATCTCTTTGAGGTCGGCCTTGTAGCGGTCGCGCTGGTAGCTGACGAACGCGCCCAGGCGCAGATTCTCCTCCACCGTGAGCGCTCCGAATATCTCGCGGCCCTCAGGCACAAGCGAGATACCGCGCTTCACGATCTTCTCGGGAGAACGCGAGGTGATGTCCTCGCCGAGGAAGGTAACAGAACCACTGGTGGGCCTGAGCACACCGGTGATCGATTTCAAGGTTGTGGACTTGCCCGCGCCGTTGATGCCCAGAAGCGCCACCACTTCCCCCTCGTTGACCTCGAGGGAGATGCCGTGGAGAGCGCGCACCGCACCGTACGACGCATGGATATCGTCGACTTTGAGCATCGGTGTCGTCACGCGGTACTCCCTAGGTAGGCGGTAACCACTTCGTGGTTGGAGCGGACATGTGCAGGCGTGCCCTCGGCGATGGTCTTGCCGTAGTTGAGCACGTGAAGACGGGGGCACAGGTTCATCATGAGTCGCATGTCGTGCTCCACCACAACGAGTCCCACGCTATAGCGCGAGGGGATCTCTTTCAGGAGCGCGAGGAGCGAATCGGATTCCTCCTCATTGAGGCCGGCGGCCGGCTCGTCCAAGAAGAGGAACTTGGGGTTCATGGCCAGCGCGCGGGCGATCTCGAGCCTGCGCTGATGGCCGAAGGGGATGTCTGCGCCAAGCGTCTGGCTGAGCTCGCTGAGCGACAGCTCCTCCAGCAGTCTTGCCGCAATCTTAACCGCGTCTTTCCGAGAACTGCCCATGCTGACGGCAGCGACCTCCACGTTCTCAAGGACCGTGAGGTTCCCGAACAGACGGATAGTCTGGAACGTACGTGCGATCCCGGCGTGCGCCACCTTGTAGGCGGGCTTGCCGGTGGTCTCGTGGCCGTCCACGGTGATCTTGCCGCTGGTCGCGGGCAATAGCCCCGTGATCAGGTTGATAAGGGTGGTCTTGCCGGATCCGTTGGGGCCGATAAGACCCAAGATCTCGCCTGTCCGCACGGTGAAGCTGACGTCATCGACAGCCTTAAGACCAGCGAACGACTTACATATGTGCGAGACCTCCAAAACACTGATGGAATTCTGTTCGCTTGGTTGCATCTACAACTCCAGAGCGTGAGTAGGTGTCTCTTGTACCGGTGTGGCTCAGGGAGAGCCCGAAAACGGGCCCTCCCTGCCAGAGATAAACCAAAAAGGTAGCGCGCTTAACTACGGAGCAGGAATCTTCTCCGGGATGACCCAACCCATGAACTGGGGCTGAGCGTCGACGAGCTCTACCATGGCCGCGGCCTTGTTGGGCTCGTGACCGGAAGCAGCGTCAGACCACTCAAGCGCACCGGTGAACAGTTCGAAGGTGTTCTCCTCCATGGCCTTGGCCACAGCGGCGCCCTCGGTGGTACCGGCGATCTCCATTGCCTGCGCAATGGTCATGACGGCGTCATAGCCAGGCATGATCCATACAGCGTCGGGCGCGGCACCGAACTTGGCCTCGTATGCGGCAGCAAAGTCGCTGTAGCCAGGGTTGGCCTCATCAGAGAGGAAACCGTGGGTGTCGTAGTAGACATCGTTGCCGTACTGCGTACCCAAAGCCTCGAACAGCGACGGATCGTCATAGGCGTCGCCGCCGACGACCGGCTGGTTCACGCCGGACTCGCGCAGGGTGCGGATCATGAGCGCGAGGTCGGGCTGATACGAGGAGATGTAGATGAAGTCAGGCTGCTCGTCGAGCGCCTTGATGCGTGCAAGCTGAGCCGAGACGTCGCCCTGGCCCTGCGTGTAGGTGTCCTCGAAGATGACCTCTCCACCCAGCTCCTCAAAACGCGCGATGAAGTAGCGCGAGAGGGACTTGGTGTAGTCGATGAAGTCGTCGGTGATGACATAGACGGTCTTCCAGCCACGCTCGTTGTAAGCGTACTCAGCGGTCACAGCACCCATGGTGGTGTTCCACATGGAGAGCGTGAACTGCAGATCGCCCAGAGCGGTGGAGCTGTAGAGCGGCGAAGACGCACACGGCGAGAGGCCGACGATACCGGCGCTCTGGGCCTCTCGGGAAGCGGGGCCACCGAAGTCGAAGTCGCTGGGGGCGATGATGGCGGCTGCGCCTTCATCCACAAGCTGCTTGGCCACGTTGCCAACCGTGACCGGGTCTGACTGGCCGTCCATGGCGCGCAGCTCTACCTGCTTGCCCAGGATGCCACCGTTCTCATTGAGAACGTCTACCGCCAGCTGCGCTCCGCGCAGAGCCGGCTCGTCCAGCGGGGCCTGAATGCCCGTCTGGCAAAGTGCCGTACCGATGATGATGGTGTCACCTTCGGCGGCATCGCTACCGCTGTTGGACGCGCAGCCAGGGAGTACCATGGCTACGACCATCACGAGTGAGAGAACCGCAGCTAACCGCTTCATCGCATTCCACCTTCCGTTGTCTATGCACACGTTGGAAGAGGATAGCGCATACTGCGGCCTCGTGCCAGCATAAGATAACGGTTTCACCGCTTGTGAAATGCATCACCAGCGCAACTTCAGGTGCGAAGCATGCATGAAGTTGGATAGAAGCAGCGTGGAAATCTATGCGCCTACCTGCGAGGCGGCGCTGCAATGCCAGCGCCAGGCATGGGACACGATGGCGTCCAGCGAAGGATAGAGCGGCACCCAACCCAGCTCTTCTCGAGCGCCGGCGCTTGACGCTACTAGCCGCGCGGGATCTCCGGAACGCCTGGGACCGATGCGCACATCGACGTCGGTCTGCGTGGCCTTGGCGCACGCGCGCACGACGTCCAGGTTGCTGTAGCCGTCGCCATTACCCAGGTTGTAGGTATCGCCTGCTCAGCCCTCATGCAGATGCTCAAGCGCCATCATGTGAGCGCGCGCAAGATCGCACACGTGGATGTAATCACGGATGCAGGTGCCGTCCGGCGTGGGATAGTCATCACCAAAGACCTCGAAGCTCTCCTGGCCTGCGGCCATGGCGTGCAGGATGCGCGGGATGATGTGCGTCTCCGGGTCGTGTGCCTCACCCAAAGAACCGTCGGGCCACGCACCCGCCACGTTGAAGTAGCGGAACACGACCGAACGCAACCCTAGCGGTGCCCTTGCGGCCAGCTCTTGCTCGAACTGCAGCTTGGATTCGCCGTACGGGTTCACGGGCACCGTCGGGTCATTCTCCATGATGGGAAGGCGCCGGGGCTCACCATAGACAGCAGCAGTGGAGCTGAACACGATGGCGTCCACTCCCGCGCGCTCCATCTGGTCCAGCATGACCCGCGGACGCGCAAAGTTGTTCTCAAAGTACTTCTCAGGTTGGGTGACAGACTCCGCCACCTCTATGTAGCCGGCAAGGTGCATGACCGCGTCGACGCCATCAAGCGCTGCCGAGACGACCTCGGCGTCCCCCACATCCCCCTGCACAAATGCCGCACGCGGATCGACAGCCGAGCGATGACCACGCTCGAGGGTGTCCAGCACTACGACATCATGCCCGTGATCGAGCAGCGTCCGAGTGGTGATGGAGCCGATATAGCCCGCGCCTCCGGTGACGAGGACCCGTATCAGTACGCCCCGTCCGCAAACAGCACAGCCGGAACGGTCCGGAACAACAGCGCCGTGTCGAAGGCCACGGTCCAGTTCTCTATGTAGAACAGATCCAGCCGCACCATCTCATCAAAGGTGAGGGCGGAGCGTCCGGAGACCTGCCACAGGCCGGTCATGCCTGGAGGCACTTCCATACGGCGCCAGTGGTAGTCGGTGTACTCCGACGTCTCGTTAGGCAACGGCGGCCGGGGTCCTACAAGCGACATCTCACCGTTCATCACGTTGATGAGCTGCGGGAACTCGTCAATGGAGAACTTGCGCATCCACTTACCCACACGCGTCACACGCGGGTCGTCTTTGATCTTGAACAGCGGTCCTGTCGCCTCGTTGGCGGCCCGCAGCTCTTCAAGACGGGCGTCCGCATCCACGCACATGGAGCGGAACTTGTACATGCCAAACAGCTGGCCGTCTTTACCCACGCGCTGCTGCGTGTAGAGCACCGGCCCGCGGCTGTCCAGCTTGATGGCCGCCACCAGAAGCAACCATACAGGCAGGCCGATGAGGAGCGCCGCACCCGCCACCACCAGATCGAATGCACGCTTGGTCCTGCGCTGGGCCGGCGAGAACGTCACTGAGCGAACCGTGATCAGCGGCACGCCGGCGAACTCGCGCACCAGCATCCGCGAGGTCAGAACCTCCGAGAGACCCGTGGACAGATGAATGGATACCGAGAGCCCCCGAAGATCCCCAAGGATGCCTGCCAACGCCTGCTGTGAGAACGAGGATGCAGTGATGATGACCGTGTCTATACCCTGCGCAGCAACGATACTGTTCACGTCCCGGGCCACTCCCAGACATGGCAGACGTCCTGAGCAGCAATCCATATCCGGCACCAGATCATGCGACGGGAGAACGTACCCGACCGGGATAAGCCCGTTTTGCAGGTTCGACTCAAGGAGCCGCACGTTGTCCAGCGCCTCCTGGTTGCAGCCCACGATGAGCGTCCTGCGCAGCATCCGCCCGCGATACCTGAGGCTTCGCAGAAGAATGCGGACGGCAAGCCTCTCAGCACTGATGAACACGGCCGCGAAGGTGAAGGCCAGCAGTGTCCAGCCACGCGATAGACCCGGGGTCTTGAGAGCGTAGGTGACCATGATGAACACCACAACGCCGATCCCCAGCGCCTCGATCACGCGGCGGAACTCCCCTGTCCCCCAAAACAGCCGCTCCAGGTCATAGAGCCCGGAAAGCGCGATAACCGCCAACCATAGAGCCACCACGACAAAGGAAATCCCGGTGTAGGAGACATCCCCCATCAGCTGCGCAATGCCGACATTGGAATTTAACGAACGGAACCGTACGTACTCCGCCAGCAGCGTCGCGGCAAGCAGAGCAGTAGCGTCACCAAACAGCAGCATGCCCACGATGAGCCGTTGCCGCTGATGACGTTCCACGTACGCATGCTGAACTTGTCCGACCATATTTGCAGTTATCTCCCCCGTGTAGCCGTACGAGCACTACCCCTGTGCAGCAGTCCCCAGCTCCTACACGTACCAATCATAGGTCTTTTCTATACAGTCCCTCAATGCTACCTGCACGATCCAATCGCAGAAGCGCACGAGATAACTCCCGGCCCTGCCGCCACCCTAGTACCCGCTCAGCGGAATCACTCCTCCAAGAAGAGAAGCTGCAACCCTATTGGACACATTCGCGTCCCATCGCTCCGGACGATCCCAATTCCGGCCACCGGAGAGGGCCTCTTCTAGCGCACTCGAGATCATTGGTGCCTCAGCTGAAGCAAGGCGGTTTGCGCCTACCTCAATCGTAACCGGGCGCTCTGTGTTGCGCCTCACCGTGACACACGGAGTGCCAACCATGCAGGCCTCCTCCTGTATCCCGCCGGAGTCGGTCACTATGCAGGCTGCATCGCGCTGCAGTGCGAGCATGTCCAGATAGCCAACAGGATCAATAAGCGCCACGCGACTTCCAGGAGCACCATCAACGCCCGCGGCAGCAAGCAAAGGCCGAGTCCTGGGATGCACCGGGAACAACACGGGAAGCGGCGATGCGGCGAAAGCCACAGCGATCTCCCTCAGTCTCTCCGGGTGGTCCGTGTTTTCCGGACGATGCACTGTTGCCAACACGTACTCACTACGTGCAAGTCCGTAGCGGTCACATACCTTCCGACCTTCAATCCTCGGAAGATTCCGGAGCACGCTCTCAGCCATGATGTTGCCGACGAAGTGGATGCGCTCAGCACTGATTCCCTCGGCGAGCAGATTGCGGTCTGCCTCCTCAACAGTGGTGAGAAGCATAGAGGAGAGCTGATCCGTGACAAGGCGGTTCACTTCCTCTGGCATCGACATGTCCCAGGAGCGCAGCCCTGCCTCCAGGTGCACAACAGGAATGCCGAGTTTCGCAGCGGCAAGGGCTCCCGCCAGAGTCGAGTTGACGTCACCCACAACCAGAAGCAGATCCGGTCGCTCGTTTGAGAGCAACTCCTCGAGCTTCATCATCGCGGTGCCAGTCTGTACCGCATGCGTGCCGCTACCAACGCCGAGAAACCATGCCGGAGTCGGGATCTCCAGGTCACTGAAGAACACATCCGACATTGCGGCGTCGTAGTGCTGACCCGTATGAGCGATACGAGCATCAATACCCGCCGAGGCGAGTGCCGGCATCAAGGGACCCACCTTGATGAAGTTCGGACGTGCTCCCACAACTACGATGATTCGCATAATCTTGCCCCCAAGACGTGCTATCGCTGAACCGGACTGCGCCTGGCCAGCTTCTCCTTCAAGACCAAGCCGACGAAGCGCGAGTTGCCCAGCAGGTATCGCTTCCACATTCTGCGCGGCTCTTGGACAAACCGGTAGAACCATTCAAGGCCCGTGCGCTGCATCCACACTGGTGCCCGCTGCGTTACGCCGGCGATCACATCAAAGCTGCCACCCACACCCATGGCAAATACGGGCCCCATCAGCTCGAGCTGCTCTGCCAAGAAGAACTCCTTCTTGGGGCTGGAAATCCCTACGAACAGCAGCCGCGCACCTGAGTCGCGCACCATCTCAGCAATCGCGACATCATTATCGAAATAGCCGTTTCTGCTTCCAGCGACAACGAGCTGCGGATGCATGGATACTATCCGCGAGACGCACTCGTCCAGGACTTCCTGCTTCGCGCCGAGGAAGAACACTGGCCAGGTGCGCTGCTCAGCTTCCTCCAGCAGTCGCATCATCAAATCGATACCTGCTACACGCTCAGGAACATCCAAGCCCAAGACACGACCCGCCCACACGATCGACTGGCCGTCGGCATTCACCAGCGCGCAGTTCGCTACGACTTCCCGTAAACCAGGGACATCCTGCATCATCACTGTCTTTCCGGCATTGATGACACAATGTTGAATCGGGCAGTCAGACTCAATGAGCTTGACACACCGCTCGACGGACTCGTCCATCGTGAGGAAGTCGAGCATAATACCGAATAGTGAAGCCCTTCCAACTGGTACCCTAGGTTGCTCACATCTTCGAGAGGTGGTGTACATGTCACACTCCAGATCTTCGAGCCCGCTCGTCCGCGGGATGGCGATGCTACTGTACTACGGAGTTGCATCGCACCTTCCGGAATATTCCTCGCCTGGCGGAAGAATCGGAAGGGCTCTTCGCCAGATGTGTGCACACAAGATGCTCGACAAATCAGGAGACTGGGTCAACGTCGGCCCACGGGTCAACTTGGGCAAAGGCGCCCAAATCACACTGGGAGACCAATCGAGTATTGGCCGGGACTCCCGAGTCGAAGCAGTAGTCATTGAGGACGCCGTAATGATCGGTCCAGAGCTACTTGTGATCGCTCGCAACCACAGGTTCATCGATCCCAATGTTCCGATCGGATGGCAAGGTACCACAGAGGGCGCCCCACCGGTCATCGGGTATGGAAGTTGGATTGGTGCACGAGTCACACTCCTCCCTGGAGTAGTTATCGGCAAGTTCTGTGTTATCGGCGCCGGATCGGTCATAACTCGAAACATCGCCGATTACTGCGTAGCTGCGGGGAACCCTGCTCGCGTTGTCCGAACGTGGGGCGGTCCCAACCATGGGAACACTCCTGAATCAATTGAACTCACGAACAGACAAGCCTCTCAAGACGTGCAGCAGCCATCTCGGTAATCCCGCAAGCACGATGGTCACTGCAAGGACTACGATCACCTGCGCCGCGATCAGCAGCAACGAGTCCCCTTCAAGGTATCCCGAGGCTTCGGCGATGCGCACCGGAACCATGTGTACCAGGTACACAGGCATCGTATCTGAGCCAAATCTAGCCAGAACCGGCGGAACCATCAAACCACGTCTAGTAGCCTGGGCAAGACTCTCGATGACAAGCAAGAGCGTCAAGATGAACCAAGCAACACGAGAGAGTGAAAGGGTGTGCTCGTACGCCGCGGTAAGTCCGAGCGCAACGTAAGCAAGAATACTTGGCAGGGCTAACCACCGTTTCAGTTCAGGTCGCAAAGGCGCACAACGTCTGCCCGCGTCCTCGACAGAGTACCAAGCGCCAACTGCATAGAATACGAACCAATCAACAAATGAGAAGTACGTCAGAAGCCTCCACCCGGAGTGCTGCTGAAACAATGCGAGATTCGCCACAAGAAGCAACGACGCCGAACACAGGACAAGACCGCTCGGCGGCACCTGGAACTTGCGCATGACCCAATACAGTATCGTCGTCTGTGCCAGTGCAACCAGGAACCATAGGTGCCATTCAGCCTGGCCGAAACCAACGTAGAGCACCAACTCGCGTGCTGTCCAGGGAAGGCCCAGAGATGCGCCATGGTTCAGAAACAGGTACACCAGGGAGGCGACGACATACACCACGAGCAATGAGCCTATCCTTCGCCTAATCCATCTTGACGTATTCGCTCTGCGCAATGTGGATTTCTGATCAAGAAACCCAGCAATCGCAAAGAACCAGCAGACTCCAATTCTGGATCCCGCGTTCAGTACTGTCGCAACGCTGAAATCTCCGGGCATCACTCGTGTTGCGGTCACATGAATGACCACAACCATGAGCATCGCCAGTCCACGCAACGCATCAAGACCCGGAAGTCTATCGTTCTGTATGCTGTGGGCGCGCTCACTCACAGTCGGCGATGGCTTCCGTATATAGGTGAATCAATCGGTCCGCCTGAACGACAACATCGAAATCACTCACAACACGACTTCGGCCCGCCGCCCCCATGGTTAAGCGTTCGTCGCGTGATTCCAGCAACCTGTGTATGGCTTGACTCAGCAACACGGCATCCCCTTCGGGAACCAGCAAACCTGTACGTTCATGCTCAACAGCGTACGGAATTCCAGCATGAACAGTCGAAACGACGGGCAATCCGGACGCCATGGCCTCGAGAATTGTCCCAGGTAGGCCTTCGGCATCACCGCGATGGTCCACACGCGAGGGGTGAACAAAGATATCAGCGTCGGCGTACTCAGCGGCCAGCCGCTCACCGTGTGGTAGATAGCCTACGAACTCAACTTGATCTCTGATGCCGAGCGACGAACATAGCGATTCAAGATGGGAATGAAGGGGTCCGGCGCCGACAATACGAAGACTGACATCAGCGTGTGCGCGCGCAAGGAGCGCAATAGCTTCCAACAATACCTCGTGCCCCTTCTTTTCGACGAGCGATGCGACAATCAGCAATCGCGTCCCGGCATGTAGGCGTCTGTCGGTGTCCTTCCATGCTCTGATATCGATACCATGATGATGGACTCTCACACGCTCCTCGGGCGCGCCTAGCGAGACGAGCGCCGATGCCATGTCGGGCGTCATCGCCAAGTGCAGTGCAGCGCGCCGAAACACAGGTCGCAAGTAGAATCTTGCGAGGCCACAGAATCGTGCCGGAAATCGAGAGACGTCGTATCCGTAGTACGACACTACCAACGGAACACTCAACCTGCCTATTGAGTGCAACAGATACGCAGTGTCTGTTCCGTAGTGCCCATGAATGACATCGGGACGGAGGATCCTGACGCTCCTCTTGTAGAATATCCCCTCACTGGCCGAAAAGGGCTTCACTCGCACAAGCGCCCGGCGCGGCGCTCGAGATCCTCTAAACTCGTGGACCGGAATAGTGCAAGACTCAAGTGTCGAACTTGGGATGTTCTTCGTGTGCTCACGACAGAGCACCGACTGATCAAGCGAATTAAGCGCAGCAACCTGATTAACCACGAAGGTCTCAGTAGGGCGAGCATATTCACGCATGAAGTGACAGATACTTGGCGTGCTCAGCGCTCGGCTCTCCTTCATTGGATGGATAGACAAACGCCCCGAAGCATAAGCTCGCGCTCAACATCGGCGAATCGTGCGTCCCACGACTGTGACTCCAACCACGCCCAGTCTGGATCCTCGAAACCGTCAGCTTCAACCGCGTCCGCAATGTGCCGTATGAACGTCGCTGCATCTTGCGCGAACATAACTTTAGTCCAGCACATCGCCTGCAGGGCGGCTAAGCCCGTGGAAACTACCGGAAGACCCGCTGCAATATACTCAAGTACTTTGGTAGGAAGCACGCCGGCGGTAAAAGCGTTCTCTTTGTACGGCACGATTCCAACCGACCACGAACCCAGGATTGCAGGCAAGTCCCGATGCGCAATTGGCCCGAGCACGCGCACGTTCGCAGACTCCCACACCCTGCTGAATTCACCGGCAAGTTCGAACTGAACAGAAGGCAGTGCTCCTACCACTTCACGCATGAGCTTCGTGTCGAATGCCTGATTCTCGGAGCCAACGTACCCAACCACGCGGCGGCGTTGCACGCGCGCAGAGTCACGGAACAAGTCTACGTCGACGCCCTGAGGGACAATTGGCGCGTCTGCAGCAACCGCCCCGAGGGCGCCTGAAACTACTACTGAGTCACACAGCGTAAGGTTCACCTGTCTAACCAGTTGTGCCTCAGTCGCGGCAACCGTCGCTGGCATGTGTTCTGACTGAGAGTAGACCTGAGCAACGTCATAGACAGAGAAGACCCCTCTGAACTCTCTTACCATATCCAGGGCATAGTCCGTCGGAACACCAACCCACAGGAGTGCTTGCTCCGGGCTGCACCCCTGCTCCCTAAGCCACTTGGTGATTCGCCGCTTTAGAAGCGCTGCATTCAAGCCGCGAAACGGCTGGATGTCACGAATCGGCACGCCAGGCATGGCTATGAACCTAATGCCCTTTGCACGGTCGACGCCGGGTTCAGTCCCAGATTGTGGCATCTTTGGAGCAAACAACCGACGAAGTATCTCGAGAGGCGTCTTGTTTCGCGTAGTACCAAGGCCGACCACTAGCGTCGGCACGCGTGCAGCTACATGGGTCACGAACTCCTGGTGCCTTTGCCAATTCCGCGACCATGAATCGCGGCGCGTGCTACTAATGATGACCGCGGCACGAAGTGTCTCCAGCTCGCTAGTCAACTTCAGCCTCCCGGTAGTTCGACAGCATGCACCATACAATGGCCCAAACCTGAAGCTCCCATAAGTTGGCCCATACGGATCCGAAGAGCGTAGCTCCGGCGGCCACCCATATGAAGACTCGCGCGGTTCGTACGCGTGATCTTCGGGCACGAAGCAGTACCATGACCGGTATAGCCGCGTAGCAGAGCAGCCCAACAAGTCCATACTCACTCAGGGTGGAGACAATCTGCGATGTCACAGGTATCTCACCGTCAAGGTACGTGTAGCCACCACTTGTGTATCCAGTTGCGGTGACCCTCAGGCGCGAAACGAGCGCTTCTGCATTTGGAGCACTTCTTGATATCGCATAGCCACTCGCGAACTGCCCAGGTCCGAGCCCGATAATCCAGCCCCATGGCCTTGAATTCAACGGGGCGACCAGGTAGCTGAAGTAGGCCAGCCTTGGCACGTTCCCAGCCCGTACTTCGACTTGTCCGCGTGTGATTACCCCCAGATCAAACTCATCCGCTGGCGAGCGCCCGGTCGCAGCTGCATAGACAGACAATGTCCCAACGGCTAACAGCACTGACACCAGTGCCAGCAGGAGCCTCGGTCCGACGGCTCGAATCTTCGACCAATACACTACAAGCCATACCAACGGGAGCAGCAACATCGCCACCCTCGACGAGGAGAGGACAATTGGAATCGACAGCATCAAAGCTAGGGCAATGGCGCGACTGGGGCGTAGCCACTCTACAGACAAGACGTAAGGAACTCCAACGAGACAGAATAAACCAAGTACGTTCGCCCCGCCCGATCCAAAGGTTCCGACGACCAAGTCGGGATTCCCTGCGATGGCCGCAGATGGGAACTGCAGAAGCGCCAGAACACACTCAAGAATCAGCACGCCCAGCAAACTCTGCTGGAGGATCTTCTTTCCCTTCGGGTCGGCCGATACCGAGTAGCCGACAACATAAGCCATTGGACCCAAAGTGAGGGCGCGGGTAGCGCCAACCGCATCCAGCAGGCTCGACCCATTGAACACAGTTGAGATCACTGCAATGAAGACGAACAGCATCAGCCCGTACATGACGCCGCTCTGAGCGCGGGCCAACCGTCGCCCATTCGCAGTTCCGCGCAGCAGCACGGCCATTAGAGAGGCAAGTACAACAAGGTCAGCGACTAGAGCGAGTTCCCGAGGAACTCCATAGGACTCAACTGCGATGGGTCGTAGCGCGCTAATCCATATAGCTGCCACAAGCGCGGACGCCGGCGAATGCTGCGCCCAAAGACCCAGGAGCACCACCATAGGTATCAGCGCCACAAACGCATGGTCAGTGCCAAGCGCAATCCCAATCGCCACAGATGCGAACACTGCGATTGTTGCTGTCAGCGACTTGGTCACGATTATTCTTCACACTCAATCAGTCGGCGAATTAGCATCTCATAAGCGTCAATCAATCCACGCATACTTCGGTTCTCGCTCACGTAGTGGCGCGCCCGCGCGCCCATGCGTGCGGCATGCGAGCGATTGAGAAGTAGGCTCACGATTGAGAACGCCGCCGATTCGACATCCGCGGGGTGGACAAGCAAGCCAGTGAGACCGTCCTGAATTGCTGCTGGAATACCGCCAACGGCCGACGCCACACACGGAATGGCGGCTGCGCCAGCCTCCAGCAAGACCATGGGATCAGCCTCACTCTTCGAGAGAAGTACGCAGAGACGGCTCCGCCTGTAGAAATCACTCATTTCATTTTGATAACCCCAAAAGACAACTGATGCTGAGATTCCCAGTGCAGCCACTCGCTCCCTCAGCACTTCCTCCATCGGCCCATCTCCGACCAACCACAACCGAGCCGTCGGAACCTCAGCTACAACAACCTTCCAGACATCCAGCAAATGAAGGTGGTTCTTCTCCGCCCGCAACCTAGCCGGACACAAAACGACATCATCTCTATCGTCAGGCAGTGGAGCAAGGAACCTCCGCTCGTCTACTCCGTTGGGAACATAATTGAGCGTCGATTCCGGATAGCCAAGGTATGAGACAAGTCCAGTCCGCAACATCTGCGATACGTAGACAACTGCGTCCGCAGACCGAAGGCCCCGAAGTGCAAGCGATTGCACGAACGGCACTCTCGCCCGGCTCAACCGCTCTCTGAGCAGACCAACTTCACTCTCATATCGCAGTATTCGCGGAACCCGGGACAATCGAGTGACCAGCAGCCCCACTCCACTTAGCTGGTCCGCGTCGACGAAATGCACTACACGGAACCGTCGAACGTTCACGACCAGCCAAATGACCAATTTCAACATGTAGCAGTAATGGCTACTCGCATGCAATCGATATAGGCGATCGGCCGGAATGCCTAGCATCCCAGCGGGCAGCTCACCGGCATCCCTGCCGAGCAAGGACACCCGCCAGCCTCGCTCTCGAAGCTGGCGCAGAAGTGCAAGGTTCAGAATCTCAGCGCCCCCAAGACTTGCGGGCGGTACATTGGTCATGACAAAGAGTATGTCAGCTCGCGACCTTCTTCTAGTCCACCGCACGCGCACCACACATCCTACTGCGCAGCACGATCGCAACCCTCTGAAGGTCACTCTGCGTGGGCACCAATAGGTCTATCATACGACACCCCAACACTGAAGAAGTCAAACGCGCAGCCATGAATCCTGACACCAGGTACGCAATGCTGGCAGCAGTCGCGGCCCCATACGCCCCAAGCGGTCGGACTAGTAAGAACAGTAGAAACGCGTCAACAAACACGGCTATCCCGACAATTATGTTGGGCTGCATTCCACGGCTCTCAGCATGCCAGAAATACGAAATTGAAAGGGGGACCAGTGAGTAGATCACCATCCCTGGCAACATGATCCATAGCATGGGTACCGTCTGACCATACCCGTCTCCTAGGGCGATATGCACGGTCGGCCATGCAAGCAGCGCGAGAAAGAGGGCCGATAGCCCAGCAGCAAAGAGAGACAGTCGAAACGCCGCAAGAGAATT
>JBFHJN010000025.1:0-33938 GCA_041595875.1 Coriobacteriia bacterium | reverse complement strand
GCTACCGCGGACTCACGAACCGCCCGATCAGGTGAGTGCAGGTCTGCACGCAAGCTCGAAAGATCATCCCCGGTCACGACTACTCCTCTATCAACGCCGCACGGCACGTCGACGCCAGATGCGCCAGATGACGATGCCGAGAAGCACGATGGTCAGGACCACAAGATACGGCGCCGCGATGGCCACCGCCGACAAGACAACGGCGCCCACATCCTCAACAGCGCTCACCACCGGCGCCCCCATGCCCGCTGTCGTCACGTTCACTGCCGGGCGCGCCGTCGCCTTCGCCGCATGGACTCCCCCGGCAAGGATGACTCCCGCCACCACCAGCAACCAGGGGCTCACACCGGTGGTGTTGCCGGACGCGGCAACCGCGACAAGCCCTCCGGCGGCGGGACGAACGACGGTCTGTATCGCGTCGTTCACGCTGTCCACGGCCGGGATCTTATCGGCCAGCAACTCGATGATCAGCAGCGCCGCGATGACACCTATGACCCACCACGAGCCGAGCAGATCGAACGGCTCGCGCAGCGTCAGCCAGTTGAAGCGCTGAGCCAGCGCAACCGCAAGCAGCGGGATATACGCGTTCAATCCCGCCGGAACAGACAGCCCAAGTGCGGTCAGCAGCTCCATCACAGCCCCGATCGACGACCCACGAGACTATCGTACCCGCAAGCGCGCTCTACCCGCCGTGAACGAGACGCTCGAGTGTGGACTCATGCGATTCGCGAAGTTCCGAGACCGGCACGTCCAGCATGTCCTCGATGACGAGCGACGTCCCGCCGACCTGGCCCAGGATCGCATAGGGGATCCGCAACCGGTCGGCCATCATCGCTACCGTCATCGCATCCTCCACGGCGGTGGTCACGACGATGCGTCCCTGCGTCTCCGAGAACAGAGAGACCGCGGGGCGCAGGCGGTTCTCGATGACGATGTTCGCACCGATGTTCCCGGCGATGCAGCTCTCGGCCAAAGTGACAGCGAGTCCGCCTTCCGAGCAGTCGTGTGCGGACTTGACGATCCCCATCTCGATACAGCAGATGGCGGCCTCGCAGACCTGCTGCTCGCGCCACAGGTCGACGCTTGGCGGCATGCCGCCGACGGTGCCGTCGATGAGCGCCAGAAGCTCACTGCCGCCAAGATCGCGGTGCGTCTCGCCCAGCATGATGATGGCGTCGCCCTCGTCTTTGAAGTCGGCGGTGGTATGGCGCTCAACGTTCCTGATGAGACCCACCAGACCTACTGTGGGCGTTGGGTAGATGGGCTGGCCGAAGCTCTCGTTATACAGGCTCACGTTGCCCGAGATGACAGGGACCTTGAACGCCCGACACGCATCGGACAAGCCGCTCACGGCCTGATGGAACGTCCAGAAGACCTCGGGCTTCTCGGGATTGCCGAAGTTCAGGCAATCGGTGATAGCGACGGGACGGGCTCCGGCACAGGCGACGTTTCGCGCAGCCTCGACGAAAGCGATCTGTGCGCCCAGATAGGGCTCGAGGTAGCAGTAGCGGCCATTGCAGTCCGTGCTCACGGCGATGGCGCTGTCCGTATCTTTGATGCGCAGAACGGCGGCATCGCTTCCCGGAAGCACGACGGTGTTCAGCATGACCTGGTGGTCGTACTGCTCCCAGATCCAGCGGCGCGAGCAGATGTTGGGGCTGGCAAGCAGCTTGAGCAGCGTCTCGCCCAGCTCGTCGTCTCCGGGGAGCTCGACGCCGCGAACGTCAAACGACTGGACCTCGTCCAGATATGCAGGGCGCTCCATCTCCGGATCGTAGATGGGGGCGTCATCGGCCAACGTGGCTGCGGGTATGTCCGCAACAACGGTATCGCCTTCACGCACCACGAAGTGGCCGGTGTCGGTGACGGTGCCGATCACCGTCGAACGCAGACCCCACTTGGCACATATCGCTTGAGCAGCCTCGAGATTCTCAGGCTCCAAGACCGCCAGCATGCGCTCCTGGCTCTCGGAGACCATGATCTCGAACGCCTTCATGTTCTCTTCGCGCTGCGGGACCTTGGTGACGTCGATATCAAGGCCTACGCCGCCGCGGCTCGCCATCTCGCTTGCCGAGGAGGTCAGCCCCGCCGCACCCAGGTCGCCCAACGCGACCAGCAGTTTCTCGCCGAGCAGCTCGAGGCACGCCTCGATGAGCAGCTTCTCCTCGAACGGGTCGCCCACCTGCACGGACGGGCGCTTGTCCTCGGCCTTCTCGTCGAACTCCTGGCTGGCCAGCGTGGAGGCGCCGCCGATCCCGTCTCGGCCGGTCGTCGAACCGATCAGCAGCATCAGGTTGCCAACGCCGCTGGCGGTGGCCAGCGTGAGGTCTTCTTCGCGCATGAGCCCTATGGCCATCGCGTTGATCAGGCAGTTGCCTTCGTACGCCTCGTCGAAGTACACCTCGCCACCCACTGTGGGGACGCCGAGGCAGTTGCCGTATCCGCCGATGCCGGCCACGGCACCCTCGAACAGGTAGCGCTGGCGCGCCTTGTCCAGGGTTCCGAAACGCAGGGAGTTCAGGCTGGCGATGGGACGGGCGCCCATCGTGAAGATGTCGCGGATGATGCCGCCCACGCCGGTGGCCGCACCCTGATACGGTTCGATGGCCGAGGGATGGTTATGCGATTCCATCTTGAAAGCGATCGCCCATCCGTCGCCCACGCTGATGACGCCGGCGTTCTCGCCGGGTCCCTGCAAGACGTGCTCGCCCTCTGTGGGAAACATCCTGAGGGCCTTGCGCGAGTGCTTGTAGGAGCAGTGCTCGCTCCACATGAGCGAGTACATGTACAGCTCGGTCACGCTTGGCCGACGGCCCAAGATCTCGACGATCTTGTCGTACTCTTCGAGCTTCAATCCAAGTTCAACAGCCAGCTTGGGCGCGAGCTCGGCATCGAGAATCTCGGGCATAGAAACTACTCCTCTTCGGACTCGTCAGACACGGTCTCATCGGAAACCACCACGTGGTCATCGGGTACATCTTCAGTCGCGGCATCCACTGCTTCCGCCGTCTCCGCAGGCGGCTCAGCCTCGGCCTCTACGGGCGGCTCGGCGGACTCCACCGGTGACTCTTCGGCGGTCTCCGCCAGCGGCTCAACAGCGACCTCTACCGGTGGCTCAACCGACGGCTTGACGGCGACCTCCACCGGAGGACACGGCATCTCACGCCTCGGCGCGGGGAACACGACTCTCAGCAGATACGCCACTTCCAATACGAGCGCGCCGAGGAAGGCGAACCCGACCACGGTGTAGGTGGCGTCACTCGGCCAGATGAGCGCGAACACGAGCGACAGGATGAACGCCGCACCCAAGACGACCCATATCCAGCGGGTCCAGGCAAAGCGCCAGCGCGATGTGGGCCGCCGGACGGCATGGATGATCATCAGCAGCGCGCCGATGACAAGCGCAAAAGCGAGACCCTGGATGAACAGGGCGAGCGGGCCGTTGAACGCGAGTACGTCCATGATCAGACCTCCGCAAGACGCTGCACGATTGTATTGAAGAACGAAACGCCGTCTGTGCCGCTGCAGAGAGGATCGACGACGCGCTCAGGATGCGGCATCAGACCGAACACGTTGCCTCGCTCGTTGCAGATCCCGGCGATGTTATCCAACGCGCCGTTTGGAGCCGAGCCGGACAACACGCTGCCGTCGGGCTCACAGTAGCGCAGCACGATCTGCCCGTTGGCCTTCAGTCGCTCCAGGGTCTCGGCATCGCAGATGTAGTTGCCCTCGTTGTGATTCACCGGTATGTCGACGACGGTGCCGGCGGGCAGATCGAGCCACTGACAGGCGCTCTGCTCCACGCGCAGCGGCTGGCTGTGGCAGATGAACTTCAGACCCACGTTCCGGAGCAGCGCCCCGGGCAAAAGGTGCGCCTCGGTGAGTATCTGGAACCCGTTGCAGATGCCCATCACCGGCCCACCGGCTTCGGCAAAGCGGACCACCTCGGCCATGACCGGCGAGAAACGTGCGACCGCACCGCAACGGATGTAGTCGCCATAGCTGAAACCACCGGGGAGCACGACAGCGTCGAAGCCAGCCAGATCCGTATCGCCGTGCCAGATGTACTCGGCCTCGTGGCCAAGGTAGCGAGCCGCGTGGATCACGTCTTGCTCGCAGTTGGAACCCGGGAAGATGACGACGCCAAAGCGCATGCGCTACGCCTCCTCTACCGGCTCGATGCGGTAGTCCTCGATGACCGGGTTCGCCAGCAGCTTGCCGCACATCTCGGCCACACGGTCCATCGACGTGCCGTCGGCGACCTCAAGCTGGATGAACTTGCCTATCTTGACCGACGAGACCTCCTCGTACCCGAGGTTCTGGAGAGCGCGCTCGGCGGTGGCGCCGGGCGGGTCGAAGATGCCCTTCTTATACGTCACGTAGATGTCGAAACGCGCCATGGATGTCTCCTTATCAATCGTCAAGGTCGACGCGGGTTGCCTCCCGCATCTCCTGTTCACGCTTCTGTACAGCAATGCGGATGTTGCGACGACCGACCCACGTCAGGGCCAGGCCGATCACCCATGCGAGAATCGACACGTACGCGAAGAGCGGGAAGATCGCCTCCCCGTCGGACGCGATCTGCTCCGGACCGGCCACAGAGTTGAAGCTCAAGAAGAAACCCAGGATACCCAGCCCACCCAGGGCGATCCCTGCCCAGCTAAGATACACGTTGCCGCGAACGTGTGCAGGCAGTTCCTTGAGGCTCACGAGATGTCCTTCTCAATGTCGTTCCCGGTGGTGTCCACAGACTCTGAAGCCTTGCCCGGCTTCTCTGCCTTCTCGGCCTTCTCGGCCTTCTCTGACTTCTCTGACTTCGACGCCTTCGGGGTCTTGCACTTCTGCTCGGCGAGAATAGCCTCTTTGCGCAGTCGGCGGATGACGAAGATGTCGATGTTGATGGCCACTAGCACGCCGGCGAGCTCGATCGAAAGGCCCACCGTACGCAGGGTGTTGTTGCCTTGCGACTCACCCAGGTACGCAACGCCGAACGCAAGCAGCGCGACGATGATGGCTACCCACCACACTTTGCGCCACTTCTTGATCTCGGGCGTCGTTGGTACGGGCATGTACTTCTTCTTGGTGACCTCTTTGTTCTTAGCGGTGGACTTGGAGGAGCCGGAGCCTTTCTTGGGCATCGTGGTGTCGATGCCCCCCTTCTCACGCTTCGGCTTCATCGAGCCGGCGCTCTTACGCGTCTGTCCTTTGGTCCCGGTTCGATACCGATCGTTACCTGCGCTACGGCGTGCCATACTGATCACCTTCCGGAATGAATGGCTCGTCCGTGATCATCTCGTACGCCTCGATGTACTTCTCGGCAGTGACGGTGATGATGTCTTCGGGGAGCTCTGGGGCGGGGGGAGTCTTGTCCCAGCCACTGCTTTGCAGCCAATCACGCACGAATTGCTTGTCGAAGCTGGGCTGCCCCTGGCCGGGCTCGTAGGACTCTACCGGCCAGAAACGCGAACTATCGGGCGTGAGGACCTCGTCGACAAGCGTGACGACGCCGTCCACAAGCCCGAATTCAAACTTCGTGTCAGCGATGATGATGCCGCGCTCCAACGCGTGCTCCGCCGCTCGCTTGTACACCTCGATCGAGGCATCGCGCAGCGTGTTGGCGTATTCCTCGCCGATGATATCGACCATCGCCTCGAAACTGATGTTCTCGTCGTGGTCACCGATAGCGGCCTTGGTGGACGGGGTGAAGATCGGTTCCGGCAGACGGGACGACTCCACAAGACCCTCCGGCAGCTTCTGGCCGCACACGGTACCGCTCTGGCGATACTCGTTCCAGCCGCTTCCAGCCAGATAGCCCCGAACGATGCACTCTACGGGGAACACCTCGGCCTTCTTCACGAGCATGAACCGGCCGGCCAGCCCCTCGGCATACGCCGAGAACTCCTCGGGCAGGTCCTCGACATCCGCCGAGATGAGATGGTTGGCCACCACATCGCCGAGCAGGTCGAACCAGAACAACGAGACTTTGGTGAGCACTTCGCCTTTGTACGGGATGGGGTCGGGAAGCACCACATCGAACGCAGACAGACGGTCGCTGGCGACAAGTAGCATCGTGTCGCCAAGATCGAAAAGGTCGCGGACCTTGCCCTGCGACGTTGGCTTGAGTTCCTGCGGCTGCGGCACGCGGACACCTTCCTAGAGGAGTCGATGGCATCGGTCGTTCGAAGATATAGGGAGATCCCTTATCTCACGCGACCATGCGTGCATTGTAGGCGATACGGGGGAGCAGGTTAAGGGCGCAGGGCCGAACTCACCCCGCGCGAGACACGATCGCGTCGGCGAAGTCACCCGACGACGGCCGTCAGATGAGGTTGAGGAACACGGATGCGAGCAACCCGTGGGCGATAGCGCCAAGAAGCATCAACCAGGCAAGCGCTTTGTGCACCTGCATATGCGCCTTGCCCTTGAAGCGTATCTTGCGCAGCCCCACCAGTATCTGCAGGACGGTCAGAGCCGCAAGAACGACCCCGCCGACCACCAGCATGTTCGCCTGTATCTGTATGCCAAACAGCATGAGGCCTCCCGTGCGCATCGCGTGCTTGCACAGTTACTGCGCCATTCGCCCATCGGCTAAACCACTGCACAAACACCGCTCCAGCCACACAGGTGCTCGGCGAAGACCTCGGGAAGTGCCGCTACAAGATCTGACGCGCGCATCGCGGGAGTGGCCTGCATGCGCAACCCGGCATGCCGGTTTGCACGACAGGCGCACAGCGCGGCGTCCACCGTAGGGAATCCGGCCGCCATGAAGCCCGCCGCAAGTCCGGTGAGCGTATCGCCCGTACCACCGATGGCCTCCAGCGCTGACACGTCGGGGTGCTCCACGGTGCCAACGACCTCGCCTTGCGTCGAGATGTGGTCCATCTTCCCCTTGACCAGGAGCACGCGAGCAGACCCGCCCTTCTGAGAAGCAAGGCGGATCAGCTCCGGCGGATCGAAGCCTTTGGTGCCGAAGAGGTAGTGCGAGACGTAGGCGGGATGCGTCACGTCCGGGTCGGCCAGAAAGCCGACCTCCCCTACGTCGGGGGTCATGAGTTCGAACCTGTCAGCGACGCCCGCGGCTTTGGCGGCGTACATGCCGCCCGCGTCGGCAACGAGCAGCGGCTGCGGAGAGACGGCCTCAAGGTCACAGACCGCTTTGCGCATCAACGCCATCACCGGCTGCATATAGTGGAACGCGACGATGCCGGGCTGCAGCTCCTGCACGGTCTGGATGAGATTCGCGTAGACCGCACGGGTGCCGTCGCCGCGACCGATGTCGCCCGCGATCAGCGCATGCGGTGCAGGAGTCCCGAGGTAGTCGCTCACGGCGCATGCAGCGCCGAGCATGGCCGAAGTACCCTGCGACTCGGGTACAGGGACCCCACCCACGTGCAGCACACCACCTTCGCTGCACACCTGACCGCTCAGGACCGGACCACCGCTGACGGGATATGTGGCGACCACCAGTAGGCTCATGCGGGCTCACACCCCAACAACGTCCGGACCTCGCAAAACGCCCGGTCCAACATCAGGCCGCACAGGGTGTATCCCAGATCCTTGGGACGCGGCGCCTCCCAGACGGTGCTGCCGACCAGCTCGATGTTGAGGTACGGGATATCAGGGCACCCGCCTCCGGAGGTGTTGACGATGAGCCCGGTGGCTCGCTCAACGGTGATCTTCATGTTGCCGGCGCGGACCATCAGCCATTCGCCGAAATCCGCGACCGTGACCAGATCGCACACCTGGGCGACGCCATCGGTGTCGTCGACCCAATCGCGCACGACAACGCCGGCATCTTCCAGCATCCGCTGGGCGCCGATGTGCTCGACGCGCGGCAGGGAGACGGCAAGGTCACAGCCGGCACGCAGGTGGTGAGGCGGGGCGACGAGTGCCACCTCGTACTCCTGCGCGGCCAGGAGCTTCTCGGCACGGATGGCCGAGGAGACCTCGTCGAACAGGAAGATGCCGAGTGCGTCACCCGGCATCTTCCCCTGTTTCTTAGGACGGCCGAAGATCACTGCTTGTTGCCCTCGATCCGGTAGTCATCACCATCATTCGTAACCGCGACTGCATAACCTTCGTCCTGCAGCAGATATGTCACATTGGTCTTCGCGGTCCCGTCGTCAGCGAGCACGACGATCTTGGCAGGCCCAGATTCAAGCGCCTTCTTGGTCCGCATAAGCGGAACCGGACACACGAACCCACGTACATCTACTTCAATCATTTCTGCCTCCCCTCCTCTATGCCTTCTGCGTCCGCAGGAATCCGATGCCGAGCGTCACGGCCGCCATCACGCCCATGGCGACCCAGGCGCCCGATGCGGGACCCGCACCGGTAGAGGCGAGCGACAGTCCATGCGACGCCACGGCGCCGAGCATCATCCCCAGGACTGCAGCCACCGCGTCAAGGTCACCCTCGGAGGCCATGATCACCTGACGGAGCGGGCATCCACCCATGAACACAGCGGTCAGACCCACGAGAACCATCGGCAAGAAGTTGCCGAGGAAGTTGGTGTGTGCGGCCGGCTGGCCCTCGAAGCCGAGGTTGAACTGGCCGAACACCATGTTCATCACCGCAACGCCTATCACCAGACCTGCAACACCCACGAGCAGGTCGTACCGCTTGATCAGGATGGAGTCACGGATGCCACCCACGCTGCAGAAACGGCTGCGCTGGGCGGCGGCGCCGATAGCGAGGCCGGCGACGAGCGACAGGTAGAGCGGAGCACGCGAACCACCGGGCACGCCGGTAGCCGCAGCCACGGAATCGGAGGACGCGACCACCGCGCCGTCCGCGCCAACGATCGCACCGTCAACCATCGATGCGTCGGCAGGCGAGACGACCTTCTCGGCAGTGAAGACAGCGCCTTCGGCGGTCTTCTTCGCGCCCTTGGCGACGGTCGAGAAGCCGCCGGGAGCGGCGCCGTTGTAGAAGGTGACCAGCGCGAGCACCAGCAGGATGACCGCTATGGCCGGCATCACGAAGCCCAGAGGCTTGGCGAGCTTCTTGACGCGGCCCACGATGTACCCGCGCTTGAGGAACACGGTCCCCACGAAGATACCGACCACGAGCCCGGCGATCCCGACGGCAGCATTGAGGTCGCCGCCACCCAGGCGCAACCACGCTCGCACGGGACAACCGAGGAATATCAGTGCCGAGACCATGAAGATGAATCCCAGAACGAAGCGGTAGACGGAGCCCGAACCGCCACGGGCCTTGAACTCACGGAAGCTGATAGCTGCGACCGTGGCGCCCAACATCATGCCCACGATCTCCGGCCGGATATAGGCAAAGCCGTTCATGTTCATCGCTTCTCCGCCGAAGAAGCTTGAGATATCCCGCAGGAAGCATGCGATGCACAGACCCATGTTCCCCGGATTGCCCTGCTTGACCAGATACGCCGCAAACACGCCGATTGCCAGGCCGGTGGCGCCTAGCATCCACGCCGAAGGCCCTAAGACACGCCTTTTCCCCATCGAATCCCCCAAGGTGTCGGAAAACATAAGCTCTGCTGATACTTTGAATCAGCAAATCATAATGTCAAGCCTTAGGAGGGAGGATTAGCGAACCTGAGGAAACGCAAGGGCCGCCAGGAAGCGGTCCTGAAAAGCAGGATCGTCGGCAAGCCCGATGGTCTGGATGTCGGCGGCCAGTACGTCTGCCCGAGCGCGCGTCTCGGCGCTCACCAGCAGCGCTACTGCCCCCGCAAGGGCGGCGTTGCCCACGAAGTCCAGGCACCCGGCCAGCGGCGCGGGGATCATCCCTATCCGGGCAAGCGCTGCGCCGCGCACGTGCAGGCCGAAACCACCGGCTACTATCATCTCCGCGACTGCGTCCGGCGCCAGACCGGCGTCTTCAAGCAGCATGTCCACCGCCGTGGCGATCGCGCCCTTTGCCAGCTGCAGTTCCCGCACATCCCGCTGGGTGAGAACCACGTCTCCGCCCCTCGTCACGTCGAAGACCCGCTGATCGCCGCGTTCACGTACGCGCGATGCCCATGCATGATGCGTCTCCGCAGTGATGCGACCGCTCTGGTCCAGAGCGCCGACCTCGAGCATCGCGGCAACCAGATCGAGCAGCCCGCTCCCGCAGATGCCCCGGGGCGGCGCGCCGTCGATCGTCTCGGCGATCAAGGTACCGGCGTCGTTCCGTACACGTTCGATCGCACCCGGCTCGGCACGCATTCCCATCTCGATGCTCGCGCCTTCAAGCGCCGGACCGGCAGCAGCGGAAGCGGCAAGGATGCGTCCGCCGCCAAGCAGCACGATCTCGCCATTGGTGCCCAGGTCCAAATACAGCTTGGGCGTCTCGGCGCGGGTGATGCCGCTGGCAAGGAGCCCGGCCACGATGTCACCACCGATGAACGCCGAGACCCCCGGAGCGACATAGACGGGAGCATCGAAGGTGTCCATGCCGACGGACCTGGCGCTCACGTGCCGGGCGACCACAGGCGCGCCTGCGTACGGTGCTGACGCGAGCGGCGCGACGTCCTCGCCAAGCAGCAGCGCGCGCATTGCGGTATTGGCTGCGATAGAGAACTCATGAACGTGCGCGGGCGAAGCACCGACCTGCGAGACGAGTGTGCGAGACAGCCGCTCGATCTCGGCTACGACCGCCGACTGCAGCCTGTCCGGGCCGTCGGCCAGCGCCATACTCACGCGCGACATGATATCCGCGCCGTACGCGTGTTGCCCATTGAGCGCCGACGCATGCGCTATCTCATCACCATTGCGCAGATCGACCAGCGCGAGGGCGATCGTAGTGGTGCCGATATCGACCGCGATGCCCAACAGTGGCTCATCGGCATCGTCTGCGGCTATCCCCCGCAACGAGGGCGGCTCAACGACCGGACGAGCGACCGCCGCTTGCCCGATCACACGGATACGGTCGGAGGTGGGGGCCACCGTGACATGCACTTCCCCTACGACTCGGGCACGGCAGCCCAGTCGTTCACCCGCGGCGATGCCTTCGACCGACAGAAGGGCGCGCTCATCGTGGGTGAGCGGGCTCAGCGCGCCGTGAGCTATCAGGCGGCACCGGCCACAACGGCCGACGCCGCCACATGGAGCATCCACCGCCACGCCCGCATCGCGTGCCGCGTCGAGCAGAAGAGAGCCGTGCGGGACCGAGACGGTCACGCCGGACGGTTCGAAGTGTACTGGAACATCGCTCACTGGAGCACCCGGGGTCGGCTGCAGGACGACACCATCGTAGCCCAGCGGCTACAAGGTTGCGTTGAACAAGTACCCCACAGCGATGATTCCCACCGCATTGATGCCGATAAGGATGCCAGTGGGAAGTCAGATCTCAGCAGCAGCAGCTTCCACAGCCACAACCGCCGGAATCGGCCGACTTCGCGCCGGAGATCATGCCGTCGAGATCGGAGGCGGAGGGCACGCGGCCGGTCACCTTGACCTGTTCGTCTATGACGAGCGCGGGCGTGGTCATCACGCCGAACTCCATGATCTGCTGGAAATCGGTCACATGCTCGACCTCGGCCGTCAGGCCAAGACGCTGCACGGACTCAAGAACCGCCTTCTCCAGCATGTTGCATTTGGTGCAGCCGCTACCCAAGATCTTGATGCGCATCGCTTGTCTCCTTCTTCGTCGTCACGCCGCTTGGCGTCTTTTCTATGAACAGCACCCGACATCGCAGTCGGGTTCGGTACCTCGTAGCCAGCCATTGATGATCGCAGCCGCGCAGCCTACGCCCGCTTCGACCGTTATCGCTCCAGCGGCGCAGTTCATCGCACACGCACCGCACTCCATGCACGCGTCCCGGTCGCGGATGACGGCCTTTCTGTCTACCATCTCGAACACCGCATGCGGGCACACCAGCGTGCACAGCCGGCAGCCGACACACGCCGACTCGTCGAGCTTCAGGCTCACCACACCGTCGATGTAACGCATCGAGGCGCTCACGGGGTCACCCCTAAGAATGCCGAGACGACCCATGCGACCACCGCAAGCGCGGCAGCACTCACCTGGAAGGGCAGCGCGCGCCGCATCTCCCACGTCACGCCCGACGGTGACGCGAACGGCGTCGCCCCCGTGAAGTTCATGGCCAGATAGCTGGTCGCGGCGGTGACGCCAAGAACGATCGACGCGCCGCCGAACATGTTGGGCCTTATCCCTGCTGAGCCCACAACGGCGATCACCGCGATCGAGAACAGCAGCCCCACAAGCGCACCCTTGAGCGAAAACGCGCGTCCGGGGATCCACGGCAGGAGCGCAGGCGTCACAAGCCCGCCCGCCAGCACGGCAGCGACGCCAGCCAGCACCGTGAACGTACCGCGAACCACCATCGCGTCTGCCGAGAAGCCCCAACCACCCACGCCGGACAGAAGGACGACCACCGCCAGTGCGAGCAGCGTCTTGGGACGCCATGCGATCGCCAGCTCCACCGGCGTGAGCACAAGGCGCTCGCGAAGGGTGAAGGTCACCCGTCTCATCTCGGTGGTCGCCTGCATGCCTGCCGAGAGGAACGCGGGCACATCGGCGGCACGCACCGGTCCGTAGACCACGCGAAAGCCGGTTGCCGCATGGACGTCGTACGCGGCGACGCCCGGTGCGCCGAGCTGCGGAAGCACGAGCGTCCGATGACTCACGACGTCGGCAAGACGGGTCTCCAGCACACGGCGGACGACCTCGATCGTGCCGAAGGTGCCCTTGCCGGCAGCGCACCACACATTCACGCCCTGTGTGTCCAGAACGAGTATCCAGGCAACAGCGCCGCCCAGCTCGCGCCGCAGGGCATCGAAACTCAACTTGTAGTTGGCGGTGACCAAGACCGGCGAAGCGTCATCCGGCGTTCCTACGGCATACAGCCCCGGACTCACACGGAACCTCATGCGGCCGACACCCCAGCGCACGCGCCATGCTCCAAGATGGTCAGACGGTGTGAGCGCGGTGGCTACCGTGGGCACTTCGCCCACAGCGGTGCTCACTGCACCCGTCATCCATCGAGCAGGGACACTCATTCTGCGGGCCCGTCGGGGCAGCAGGAGCAAGCATCGCCCGAGACGGGGAGCGCGTCTGCTTGCCGGGCAACCGCCGCAAGCGTCTGGGCAAGCGCTGCGAACGCGGTGGGCTCCAGCGAGCAGTGAAGCCACTGCCCCACCTTGCGCGTGCGCACCAACCCCGCCGAACGCAGCTTCTTGACGTGATGGGAGACAAGCGCGTCTGAAGCTCCCAGCCCGGTGGCCAGCTGACACACGCACAGCTCTCCACGGGTGAGCATCTCCACGATCTTCAGTCTGCGCTCATCGGCGAGCGCTTTGAGCACCTCGATATCCATGTGGGCAAGTCTAGTCCCGGCGCGGAAAGACTGTCAAACGCATGTTTGAACACGCAGCTAGATGCGGGTTTTATGCGCCGAGTAGAGCAGCAACGAGCGTCTGCGGCAGACCTGCTTCCCGCATGGCTTCAGCCACCTCGCCAACCGCGTACTCCACGCGATGCACGAGCGCTCCCACCCATACATCGCTTGTGCCCGCGGGTCCCGCCGCTGCGTCGTCGCAGCAAGCGATCACCTCACTGCGGGTCCCCAGGACAAGCTCCACCCAGCACGCACGCACGTCGCCGTCTTTGGGCTTGCCCACCGAACCCGAGCTCACATAGTGGACGTGCGTACCCTCGACGACGACATCTCTGTGATAGGGCACATGCACATGCCCCACGCAAACCACGTCCGCCTCAGCGGCAGCGGCCAATCTCGCAAGCTGTGCGTCGGTCCTGTCGGGAAGCAGATACTCGTTTATCTTGCGGGGGCTTCCGTGCGCGAACAGCACACGCGCGCCACCCTCGATGACCCTGTGCTCACGCTGGAGTCCCGCCAACCACAGGGCATCCGCGTCACTGACACGCGCCGAGGTGAACTCGTAGGACGCGGCACCGTCAGAACGCGCCTGCGCGGTGGCGTAGTAGCAGCCGCATTCGCCGCGGCGATTCCCCACGCCATCATCGTAGTTGCCCAAGATCACGGGAATCCCAAGATCGCGCACAGCAGCGATCACCCCCGAAGGATCCGGCCCGTAGCCCACCAGATCACCCAGGCAGATCCTCTCGGCTATTCCCGCCAAGTCGATATCGGCCAGCACCGCTTCGAGCGCGGGGAGGTTTCCGTGTATGTCCGAGAAGATCGCTATGCGTCGCATAGGTCTATCGCGCCCTTCTGACGACCGACGCAAGGGGTCGCACTACGCACATGCAGCGCCGCGTGTCTCTGCAGCCGGCGGCTCCATGGGTATCGTGACACAGAACGTCGTGCCCTCGCCAACGACGGACTCCAGCGAGATCCTTCCCCCGAGGACCTGCACAAGGGACTGCGAGACACACAGACCAAGACCCGCGCCCCTGACACTGGGGGCGGATCCCGCCGCTCCCTGATAGAAGGCGTCGAACACGTGCGGCAGATCTTCCGGCCTGATCCCCGGCCCGGTATCAGCAACGTGCAGCAACACCTCACCATTGTCACAACCTACCTTCAGCGTCACATGCCCGCTCTGCGTGAACTTCACAGCGTTGCCCAGCAGGTTCAGCAGGACCTGCCTGAGCTTCGTCTCATCGGAGTGGACGACGCACACTCCCGCACAACACGCCTCGACACGCAGCTCTATGTCCTTCTGCGCCGCGATGGGGCGCATCGTCTCCATGACGTGTCGGGCCACATCGTTCACGTCGAACTTATTCGTATGCATCACCATGAAGCCCGACTCGGCGCTCGACAGGTCAAGAAGCGACTCGATCACCGACGCCAGATGCCTCCCGGAATCCAGGACTATCTGCACTTGCTCGTGCTGTTCGGCGTTCAGGCCACCGGACAGCTCCCGTGCCAGCGAACCGGCAAAACCTATGATCGACTGCAGGGGTGTCCGCAGCTCATGACTCATGTCCGAGATGAAACGATCCTTCAGATTCGTGGCATCCTCAAGCTCAAGGACCGTCCGCTCCAGCTTCATGTTGAGATCAACGATACGCTGTTGCGCCGCCTGCTCTTGGGTGACATCCCGCAAGACGATCGAATCGCCGAGTGAAGCGCCGGACCTACTGGCCATGTGTGCGACAGTCACCTGATACAGATGGGCATCCAGGTCGAAGAGGCAGGGTGTATCGGCTTCAGACGCCTCATCCCGCCGGGCAAGATAGGCCCAAAACGATGGGGCTACATCTGAGAGGCACTCTCCGGTCTTCGCCCCGGGAAACACCGCATGGAACGAATCGTTGAAGACCACGATCCGGCCCTCCGCTCCGATGACCACACCGCCGTCTCGCATCGAGCGGAACGCATGCCCCTCGGCAACAGGCACGATGTCTAAGAGCCCCACCCTGAACACTGCAACAGCAAGCAACAGGTCAAGCAACGTGAACAACACCACGGTGGGGTTGAACGGCAACACAAGGCCGGTGATGCTCCGTGACATCCAGACAGCGTTTCCTATCAACGGGATGAGAGCAGCGATCGCCAGTACAGAGAACAGACTGCGGCGGGGACCTGCCGGCTCGCGCAACACGGCCCTGGTGTAGACGAACGAGCTCAGCATCACGAGGGCGTACATGGCCACATTCAGCACGCTGCCGAGAGGCCCGTAGGTGAAGTCCGCGACCGGGGCGGTACCTCCCCAGGTCACGAACAGGCCGTGTACCGGATTCGAGAACATCACTATCACAAGCAAGGCACCGGGCACGTATGTTGCCACGGATCGCCAGCCACGCGTCCACGCCCGAAGGCCGGTCACGTCCACGGCGAACAGCAGCCACGTAGTCACCGCAAGCGCCACACCCACCTGCCCGAGCGCGAAGAGCGCCCGGCCGACGATCACCGTATCGGCCGGGCCGAACCAACCGCGGGCTCCCAGTCCGAGGAAGTAGCTCACCGACCAGAAGTAGGTGCCAAGGTTCATGAGGCCGAAAAGGATGCGGCGGCGAGACCGACTCCGGGGCAACAACGCGAGCATGCCAAGCATGGCGCTAAGAGTGGCCGCGACGCCCGGCAGCATCCGTACGAGTCCCTCGGACACGCTCTCGCCCTCCCTGACGGCACTCTACGCTCACATCACATAAGGTTTCTTCAGTATACCGTGGAGCGGACCGTCAGTCAGCAGCCGGTGTCATCATCGATGCGTACGCAGACTCACGTGCTTCCGACTGACCAAGAAAGAAGGGCCGCACCTTCAAGGCGCGGCCCTTCTATTCACGCTACGGTAGTTGCTACTTCGGGGGACGTACTATCGCTTCGACTTCACTCTGAACCGTGGTTGAAAGAGCCAGAGTACGACCGAAGTACTGCACGTCGATGATGTCTTCACGGTGAGCCGTCAGCTCACTCGCGGCAGCCGAGCTCAGCGCATTGGGCGCTGTCAACAACAGCACTCCACCGCGAGTACCGATACCCGGTCCACCACAGAGCGCATCCGGGAAGTCCTGCCCTGTAGCGATGCCGACTGTCGAGAACTCGGCGAGTCCCGCATCTGCGGCCCAACGGGCGATGCGGGCCGCGGTCTCATAGCGATCAGAGCCGCCGATGCGCTCGGTGGGAACGCCCAAGCTGAGCTGGATTCCGCTCTCAACGCGCACATCAACGGCCTCGTTGGCGCCCAGCACCGCTGCGCCGCTCACATCGTAGTCATACAGCACTTCGATAGTCGAAGTGGGGAGCATCTGCGGCCCCACGAGAAGGATGGGCATGCGGTTCGCGTACGCCACCGGAGAGGCGGCCAGTGCATCCGCGAACTGATCTCCCCGGGCGATGAACACGTTGCCCTCGAACTCACTGTTGGCAATGACGTGTTCAGCGATGAGGGCAGCTGTCTCGTAGCGGTCCCTTCCGCCTATACGCGTGACGTCAAGATCAAGGTCGACCAGCGCGTCCTCTACCGCGCCACTGACCGCACTGCTTCCGCCGATGATGATGATCCGAGAGGCCCCGAGCCGCACTATCTCATCAACGACAGCAGGGTACAGGGTGCGCCTGGGCGTCAGGAGCAAGGGCGCGTCATACACGCCACAGAGAGCCGATGCGGTCAGGCCATCCGGGAAGTGCTCCCCTGTGGCCAACACAACGGTCTCTGCGGTGTCGAAGTTCTGCTCAACCGCCTGGATCGCGGTGTCGTAACGATTCGCGCCACCAACGCGTCCGGTAGGGGTGTACTCGTAAGCACCCATATCGGGAACAGCCGTCCCATCGCCGTCACCGTCGATGGGGCGATACGTACCGGCGAAGTCCTCAGACGGACCCCACTCCCCATTTGCAGCATCAACACAGGGCGAGCCGTACGATAGCCGATAGTCGCCGTCAGCTGCATCCATGAAGCGAGGGTCGTCGTAGATGATGCCTTCCTCGTCATACCACGCAAGACCACTTGCAGAAGCAGCATCGAACTCCGCCGTCTGCGGTGCCGACCTCAAGTCGTCGTAGTACATGCCGAGAGCACCCGAATAGTAGACCGATGGACCGGACTCCACGGAGGTAGAGGCCTCGGACACCAGACCAGAATCGTCAGCCGCACCATCCCAGATGATTGAATTTGTGACCCAAACGTCTGCGTAGTCCCCGACGCTCCACAACCCCCACAGGGAGCCATTGTCAGCCAAGGTGCAGTTCACGATATCTCCGAAGGTGTCAGTCATAGCGACTGTGGGAAACTCGATATCATTCCCTGCGAAGATCGAGTTCCCGATCCAGGTATCCCCACCGATGGCGAACCACACGGTCTCACACGCGTTGCGGGTGAAGAGCGTCTTCTCGACGAAAGTACTGGAGCCGAAGGAGTCCGCGGTATTCACCGAACCCGGATCCGCACCATCCTCCGGCCATTCAGGGGCTGTGTGCCCAAGCCCGGCGGACGTCAGTTCGGCGTAATCACCAAAGGTGCCCACCGCAGCAAAACCATTGTGATCGCTCACGACGCAGCCACTCAAGTCAAGATATGAGTCGATCGCGGAGATCGCAGCAAACTCACCCTCATTGCCCGAGAAGGTCGTCTCGTCGAACTGCAGCATCGAATCCAGTCCGCACACTCCGCCGCCTGCCATTTCCGGGATGATCGAACTCGCCTGGATCACCGTCGCTTCATCCCAAACGCTCGCAGATTCAAGCGCAAGTGCCTCAGGGATCGCATTATCCGCGATCAGCGAGTCCTCGACGAACAGCTCGCCAGAACGGACATAGACTCCGGCGCCGGCAGTCCCGGCGCGGTTCCCGGTGACCTCACAACCCCAAAGCGAAACACGCGAGAACTCGATGAACACGCCGCCGCCAAGGTCGGTACCGTCAGAGTACGACTGCGTGCTTCGAGCGTCGTCCAAAACGGATGGGTACTGGCCGTTATCGCTGATGATCGAGTCGGCGATATACACCTCGCTATCGCCTATGTTCAGACCTGCCCCCTGGTAGCCGTTATTGCCCGTGACCACGAGATCAGAGAGCTCTGCGTAGCACTCCCGCAACGTGATTCCGCTGCCAGCCACCATAGCGACGAGCCCTTCGATATCTGCACCGGTGACAGTGAAGCCCTCGAGGCCGAGTTCCCCACCGTAAGCGTAGATCACGGAGCTGTTCGTGCCGTTCCCGTCGATGATCGTCTGAGCAGAACCGCCCGTTGAGTAGATGTCGATCGACTTACTGTCCACTGTCAAAGGGAAGGTCTCGTATGCTCCGTACGTTCCGGGAGCCACCTCAACTGAATCCCCATCAGTGGCAGCCCCTAGCGCATCACCGATGCTGCGGAACGGATCAGCCTCAGTGCCCGACCCGGCAGCGGAAGCTGTCGCGTCGACGTACCAGGTGGTGTCACCTGAAGGCTCAGCCGGGATGGCCGCAGCAGGCACGATCGGAAGCATCGCCGCCATCAGAGCAATAGTGGTGAACAGTGCGAGAACACGCGATGGACGGTCGGAATGGTGCCTTTGTCGCATCCGGAGTCTCCCCTCTCTGGAGTGCATGGCAGGTACGGCGGGCTCTCGTTCACCCGACTCTTCTCTCCAAGGTAACGTGAATCACGCTGGTTCGGTAGCAAAGATTGACAAACGGGGCGAATCAGCGGGTGCGCGGCGGAGTACGGGCCGCATAACCGTGCCCTCTACCGGAACGCGACCGGATGCGGATCGATAAGCCCATCGACCGAGTTCCATGTGCGGTGCACAAGCTTGCCTCGGCCGTCGCGCTTCCCCTCATACATCAGCGCATCGGCCAGCTTGACCACATCATCGATCGAGTCCGGAGCATCCAGAAGAGTGACGGCACCCATCGTCATGCCCACAGCCCAGCGCCCATCAAGCGTCCGGGACAAAGAGCTGACGACGCCATCCAGAAGCCGAGCCGCCCCCGCAGCGTCGGTCTCGGGCAGCAACAACGCGAACTCATCGCCGCCGAGCCTGGCGAGCATGTCAGTGTTCCTGAGACGACCGTCCACCGTGGATGTCACTGCGCGCAAGACCTGGTCGCCCTCCGAGTGGCCGAATCTGTCATTCACAGTCTTGAAGTGATCGAGGTCGAAATAGGCGACCGTGAGCGGTCTTCCGTTACGTCGGAGCATGCCGAGGGCCACCTGCGCCCGATCCTCGAACGCACGGCCGTTGGCCACCTGGGTCAGCGGGTCTGTCCGGGCAAGCGCCCGTTCTCTCACGGCCGCCTTCTTCACCCGCTCCAGCAGCAGCAGCGTGATCATGAAGAAGCCGAGGCGCACCAGGCTGTTCCAGTACGGCGCGATCACGGACTCATAGCCGCGCCCGGTCGTCATCTCGAAGTACAGCCATACAGCCGCGCTGAGAACGGCCAGGGTGATACCCGCGCGCTTGCCCACAAACCACGTCGCAAAGACCACGGGGGTCAGATAGAAGATGGAGAAGCTTATCTCGGCCCCGGTGGCATAGTCCAGAAGTCCGATGACGGCGAGAAGGATGCCCGCTTCGCCCAGGAGCAGGAAGCGAGGCTGCGTGCGCGTGCGCGACTCAGCGCTCTCCAGAAGCCTATCGGCGGACGTTCCGGGATGCGGCGGAGCGGAGCGCCCCCACCTGCTGTGCTGTCGTCCATCGCCTTCACGCGCCATCGATGATCTCCCTTGGCCCCGATTTCCAGAATGGCATCAGGCTCTTTAAGGGTCAACGGGCAGAGGTCTGGAATCTCTCTCTCGCGTCTGCCAGACTCTCATCTTAGGCACCCCGACGCTAGGAGCGCCCATGTCCGTTTCAGCTGAACGCGCCCTTGAAATGCTAGGTGAGGGCAACCGTCGCTTCGTGCGCGGCGAAGCGCAGGGCCGTTATAGCGCCGAGGAGCGAGGCAAGATGCTCGAAGGCCAGGAGCCCTGGGCCGTTGTCGTGGGTTGCTCGGACTCACGCGTGCCTGTCGAAGCGGTCTTCGACGTGGGCGTGGGTGAGCTGTTCGTCGTCCGGAGCGCAGGACACGTGCTCTCTCAGGCCGGTCTGGCTTCCGTGCGGTTCGCCGTCGAGAAGCTGGGAACGAGGCTCGTGGTCGTCTTGGGACACGAGGACTGCGGCGCGGTCAGTGCGGCGCTGGCCCCGGACCCGCCGGCCTGGCTCGGACCGATCATCGACCACATCGACATCTCGGCGGTCGACCCGTCGCATGCACCCCATGATGCTGACGACGCCCTGCTGGCAGCAGCGGTGGACGCGCACGCACTTGATACTGTGGAAGAACTCCACACGTGGTTCATCGAGAACGATGTACCGACGCCTCCCACCGTCGTCGCCGCCGCATACAAGCTGGAGAGCGGCGAGGTGCACTGGCTGTAGGCGAAGCCTACTCCGGGCCGGCGGTACCTGAAGCCGTGCGATGGGCCTTGGCTGCGCGATCGAGGCTCTCGAACGTCTCGTCAGCAGCTCTCGGGGCCTCTATCCCGTAGTCATAGGGCAGGTCGTCCACTGTGCCGGGGACGCCATCGTCGTCAGTCGAGTCGTCCGCGTAGTCATCCGTTGCGCAGTCCTTGTCATTGCAGCCGATCTCGCGACCGCCACTGCGCGACACCAACACTCCGCCTTCACGCACCAGCTCGTCATCCTCAAACCAGGTGTCGCCGTCTCTTGGAGTCATCGTTCCTCCCGGGTCTCTCGGCCGCACTTAGTAGTTCATTCCCGAGATGGGGCACTCCCCGAGCGTTTCTTGAGCACGAATCCGATGAGGACCGCAAAAGCCAGCGTCAGGGCGGCACCGACGACACCGGAAAGACTGGTTCCGGCGTTAGCCTCTTCCGCGCTCCCGTTCCTGAACCCGTAGTCGGGCAGGAAGGAGGTCTTCTCCTGCAGATCGGCGCTCGCTGTATGCACGTCGGCGTCGGCAGCCTCAAGCTCCTCGCTACCGGTCACCTTGGCGATGGACCATTCAAGCCCGTCGGGGTTACTGGACGCATACCAGGAGAGCAGCGCCCCTGAGACCAAGGCCACGCCGAGCAGCCCGATGAGCACCGGCTTGAGGTTGAGGCCGCCAAGACGCTGCCGCTGAGCTGTACGAGTGAGAAGCTCGGGCTGAGCGCGCTGGACGAACAGGACGACTGCCGCTGTCACCAATCCCTCAACGATGCCGATCCCCAGATGGATGGGCTGCATGACCGCGACGAACGTGCCGAACGGCAGCTCACTGATACCAGAAAGGGTGGTCTCGGCAACCACACCGAAGGCTCCCAGCTGCAAACCGACGATCGCGGCGATCAGGCTCCCCGTGAACAGCCGTGTGCGCGTTGGATCAGAGCCGACTATCTTGCGATACACCAGCGGATACGCGATGAACACCGAGAGGAACCCCATGTTGAAGATGTTCGCGCCAAGCGCGAGCAAACCGCCGTCGGCGAAGAAGAGCGCCTGAACGCTCAGCACGGAGGCCATCACCAGGAAGGCAGCGTATGGGCCCAATAACACGGCGAGTATCAGTCCCCCGCCCAGATGCCCGCTTGAGCCGGTGGCCGGAATCGTGAAGTTGAGCATCTGCGCCGCGAAGATGAACGCGCCCACCACGCCCATGAGCGGGACCTTGCGGTCGTCGAGCTCGTCGCGGACCTTCTTCGCGCAGTACACCGTGGTCACGGCCGTGGCCGCCCACATCGCCCCGCCCACCGCCGGAGAGATCAGCGCATCTGCCATGTGCATGGAGCGTCCCCCTTCGTTGCCGTAGCACGAGTTCGATCATGCGTGCTATGATTTTGAGATTCGTGCTACTCCTGTGAGAACCGTATGGCATCGCGGGACGCTCGTCAACCGGGGAGCTACAGCGGTACGACCACGGCCACGTCGTTCACCGATGTCACCGCCACATCCACCCCGTAAACAGCAGACACCACGTGCGGGGTCACCACCTCCGGACCGCCACACGCATGCACCACGCCTTCGGACAAAAAGCAGAACCGATCGGCGAAGCGAAGCGCCAGGTTCAGGTCATGCATGACCGCCACCACAGCAACTCCATGCTCACGCGTGACACGACGGACAGTGCCAAGCACATCCAGCTGATTGCGCAGATCAAGACTCGAGGTCGGCTCGTCTAAGAGGAGCACGCGGGGTTCTTGTGCCAGCGCCCTCGCGATCGCCGTCTTCTGCAGCTCGCCTCCTGAGAGCTCGTCTATGGTGCGGAGCGCTATGTGTCCCAGACCGAGCTGATCGATGACACGCTCGGTCACCTCGTAGTCCCGCCTGCCTGCGTCCCACTCGATATGCGGACGCCTCCCCAGCAGCACGGTGTCATACACGGTCATGCGCGAGGACTCCATGCGCTGCGGCACGTAGCCCACCTGCCGGGCAAGCTCGACACGCCCCAGCCGCTTCGTATCGGCATCATCAAGCAGCACCGCTCCGTTGTTGGGACGCAAAATGCGATTGATGCACTTCAGCAGGGTGGACTTCCCGGCTCCGTTGTTCCCCAGGACCGCCATGAACTCGCCGGGCGCCACCGCAAAGCCGACCCCCGACAGCACGGGCGTGCTTGCGTATCCAAACCTCATACCGTCGACTCGCAAGATCATCGCAAGCTCCCCCTTCCCGTGAGGAGATAGAGAAACAGCGGGGCGCCCAGCAAAGAAGTGATGGCGCCCACAGGCAACACGACCGGGGATACGACGACACGGGCAAGCGTGTCGGACACGAGCAAGAGCAACGCACCGGCGGCAACCGATGCGGGCAACAAGAAGCGGTGGTCGCTTCCTATAACACGTCTGACCATATGAGGACCCACAAGCCCGATGAACCCGATGATGCCGAGAAACGCCACGACGCTTGCGGTGACAAGCGAAGCCACGAACATCCCCGCGAGGCGCGTCCGATCAACATTCACTCCCAGTCCGCGGGCCGACTCGCTACCCGCCTCCATCGCGTTGTAGTCCCAGCGATGCCACATGAAGTACGCGCTGCCCAGCACGGTCGTGGTAGCCATGATCGCCACGTCCCGCCATGACGCACGACCCAGATCGCCGAACGTCCAGAAGACGACCGCCGCGACCTTGGCGTCTTCGGCGAAGTACTGGAGCAACACGGTGCCCGCCGAGAACAACGAGCCGAGGGCGACGCCGGCCAGGACCATCGTCTGCGGTGAGACCCCCCGGTACTTGGCAAACGCCACGATGGTCAGCGTCGCGACCATGGAGCCCGCGAACGCGCACCCCGCCACCGACCATGCGTCCATGACCCTGACCGCATCAGCCGACGCGCTGCCCGTGACACCGGCGCCCAGCCCGACGATGGCAACAGCCGCACCGAACGCAGCCCCCTGAGAGATGCCGAGCGTGAACGGCGAAGCCAGGGGGTTGCGCAGCACGCTTTGCATGACCGCACCCGCGACAGCCAGGCCCGCACCCGCGACAACGGCCGTCGCCACGCGGGGCAACCGCACGTTCCACACGATCGCGGAGCTGGCTTTCTCGGAAAGACCAACGAGGCTGCGCAACACTTCGCCGGTGGACAGGCCCACCGCACCCACCCGGACCGCGACGATCGCGACAACCGCCGTGGTCATCACAAGTGCGACAAGCAGCAGCAGCTTGCGACGGGTGTGCTGCGCGTAGTGCTCCCGGTAGGGCACCTGCGACATAGCGCCCTACTCTCCAAGGAGGTCGACGGGGCCAAAGCCGCCGCCATGGACCTCGACCAGGGCGTCATATACGGGACCACCGACCAGAAACGTCGCAAGCTCGTCGGCCTTGGCTGCGGGGTCGACGTCCGCGAACTGCCCGGGAAACAGCACCGACCCCGCATAGTAGGCATCCGCCAGGGCGATCTCGACGTTGGTCCAGTAGTTGTTGAACGGCAACTGCCCGTAGACCCTCCCCTGGGCGACAGCGGTCATGCTCTCGTAGAGAGGACGATTCACGGCGACGTCTTGCAGCACGAGCCCCAGACCGCTGCGGTCCACGAACAAACAGTCCGGATCCCACTCCACGAGCTGCTCTTTGTCGATCATGAACGTGCCGGAACCCAACCCTTCGGCCACGTTGAGCGCGTTGATCGTCTCGAACGGCGGGTACTCCGCCTGTGTGCTCTCCAGGCCATGCAGGCCTTTGTAACCGAGTGCACCCACAAAAGCGGTCGCCTTATCAGCATCATCAACGTCCGCCGTGCGCGCAGACAGATCAGCCATCGTGTCTCGCAGGTACGCCGAGACCTCCTCGGCACGCTCCCGGGTGTCGAGCACCTGCCCGACGACGCCGATGGACTCGAACAGCGGCTCGCCGAAAGTGCCCACATCGCCGTAGCTGAGCACATACACCGGCACGCCGGTCTTGGCTGCAAGCTCATCAGCAGCATTCGCGTCGGCAAGCTGGGCCACGAAGATCACGTCCGCATCGACGCCCAGGATACGTTCAGCGTCCGGAGCGGAATCGGGACCGCCCACGCCGATGACAGGCAGTTCAAGCAAGTGCGGATTGGCCAGGATATAGGGGCGCGAGATCGGAGGCTTGCTCTCTATCTCTTCTATGCCGACGACCTTGTCCGCCCCGCCGGCATACACCACCAAGCGGAGCGCGCCCGACCCGATGGCCACCACCCGCTCCACCGATTCCGGAACCTCCACCTCTCTGCCGGCGAGGTCCGTCACCGTCTGTGGCGACGGGTCCGCACCGCTCTCCCCTGCGGTCTGTGCAACGGTACAACCGGGCAGTACAAGCGATGCCATGAGCAAGGCCGTCAGGGCGGCAACCACGAGGCGTTTCACATGAACCTCCAGATAGCACGTCAAAGGGCGGTCATACCGGTCAGCCGTTGATCTCCCACGCACGTCCGTAGCTGTTCGAACAGGGTATGCAGCACGGTTCGCCGTCACGGAGACGGCTACGCGGCTCCATGACAGCCTCACCGCATACCGCACAGATCACCGAGGAGAAATGCTGAGCGGCCGGGGGGACATCCACCTCGACCTCGCTCACAGCTCCAAAGCGCTCCTCCGGCTCATCCAGCAGTCGGAGGGCCTTGTCGATGTGGCCGTCCCAGAATGCTGACTGCTCATCCGGTGAGGCTCCGCCTGTCGCCACAAGGCGACGTAGCTTCTCGGCAGCAACATCGCTCTGCAAGCCGTCAGGCCGCAAGACCACGCGTATCGCGCGGCCGTCGGATCGGCGCACCAGGGTGAATGCCTGCTTGCCGTAGTCTTTGTAGATGAGATTGCCTTTGCCCAACGTACAGCCCGTCATGAGCTGAAAGGCATCCACACCGCAGGCGTCGGTCTCCACTATGCCCAGCAGCTGCTCGTCAGAGCCGCGTTGCACCCCCAGCCGCTCCATCGCGATGACCGCCGCGCGGTAGCCGATCGTCAGTCCGGGGCAGAAGTGCCCGTGGAAATCGATGGCCGCCGCCAGATCGTCCGGGATACGCTGACGGATCGATTCCGCAAGCTGCATTGAAGCCGTGGTCATAGATACGCGACCGGTTTCGCCCATGGGCCCCCCTCGGTTGGAACACCATGTGGATCAGACCCCCTGCCCGTTTTGGTGTCATTGGTGTTACGTGTCCACAATTCGTGCTACTGTTCGAGTGACCGTAAAGCTAGCAAAACCGCACGTCAAGCGTATTGCCGTAATTCGCACGCACTGCTCAAGCGGTGCATCAGGAGTGCTATCCAGAGGGCTGGTCCGTAGCACGCAGCGAGCAAGAAAGGGGTCCAGATGCCCGAAGTGGTCCGCTTTGGAATCTCAGCCGATGAGCGTCTCCTCGACCGTTTCGACGCCCTGATCGCCGAGAAGGGATACGTCAACCGCTCGGAAGCGGTGCGAGACCTCATCCGCAATGCACTTGTCGAAGAGCAGTGGGCGGCGGGCGATGAGGAAGCCGTAGGCACGGTGACTCTGGTCTACGACCACCACTCCAGCGACCTTGGCGACAAGCTCACCGAGCATCAGCACTCTCACCATGAGGTCATCGTCTCAACGCTGCACATACATATGGATGCGCACCACTGCCTTGAGGTGGTCGTGCTCCGGGGTTCGGCGCGCGAGATCAAGAGGATCGCCGATGAGCTCATCGGCACCAAAGGCGTGAAACACGGCAAGTTCGTGGCCAGCACCACCGGCGACGGCCTCGTCTAGCACGCATGGCCTCCCTCGAAACAGGGCTCTACGAATTGGGACAGCTGGACAGGCTGGCTTCCCAAGACACGCCTGTGCACCGCCTTGACCCTCGCGCAAAAGTCCTCACCACGCTGGTGTTCCTGGTCTGCGTCGTATCCTTCAGCAAGTACAGCATCCTGGGCATGGTGCCGTTCGCGCTCTTCCCTATCGCCATGGCAAGCGAGGGCCGTCTGCCCTTCAGGTTCCTGGCACGCAAACTGGTAGCCGTTGCGCCGTTCGCCGTATTCATCGGGCTGTTCAACCCCTGGCTGGACCGCGACGTCATCATGTACCTGGGCGACATAGGGATATCCGGCGGATGGGTGTCCTACGCTTCGATAATCGGCCGCTTCCTGCTGACCACCTCGGCGGCGCTCGTGCTCATCGGAACCACCGGCATGATGGGTGTTTGCATGGCTATCGAGCGCCTGGGGGCCCCGGACGTGTTCGCCACCCAGCTGCTGTTCTTGTACCGCTACATCTTCGTCCTGGGTGAAGAGGCGATGCGCATGTCGCGCGCCCGGGCGCTGCGCTCCTTCGGCAGCCGCGGAATGGGCATGCGCGTCTATGGTCAGATGCTGGGGCAGTTGCTGTTGCGCACCTACGACCGGGCGCAGCGGGTGTACCTTGCCATGCAGTGCCGCAGCTTCGACGGCCACGTGCGTGTGATGCGCACATTGCGGCTCACGGGCCGTGATGTGACATTCACACTCGGCTGGTCGGCAGCATTCGTGCTCTTCCGTCTCTACAACGTCCCGCTCCTGGTAGGCCACTTCGTCACGGGGTTGATCACATGAGCCATCACAGCATCGCCGTAACCGACCTTGCTTTCGCCTATCCGGACGGCACAGACGCCCTGAACGGAGTGACGTTCGAGATCACACACGGCGAGTCCGTGGCCATCGTTGGTGCGAACGGCGCCGGCAAGTCCACCTTGCTCATGCACCTCAACGGATTCCTCTCCCCCGCCTCAGGCGGCGTGCGTATCGGCGACATCCCCGTCACCAAGGGCACTCTCCCCGGCATCCGCAAGACGGTGGGGATGGTGTTCCAGGACCCGGACGACCAGCTGTTCATGCCCACGGTCTACGAAGACGTCGCCTTCGGCCCGGTCAACCTTGGCCTGCCTGCCGAGGAGATCGATACCCGCGTCACCGAAGCACTCACCCGGGTGGACGCGCTCAAGCTCAAAGATCGCCCGCCATACCGACTCTCCGGTGGCGAGAAACGGGCTGTGGCTATCGCCACGGTCCTCGCGATGTGGCCGAATGTCCTTGTGATGGACGAGCCGTCCTCCAATCTGGATCCCAAAGCGAGGCGCCGGCTGATAGAGCTTCTCGGCACCTTCGAACACACGAAGATCATAGCGACACACGACCTTGATCTTGCGCTGGATCTGTGTGATCGCACCATCATCATGAGCAACGGCGCTGTGGCCGCCGACGGGCCGACGCACGAGATCTTCGGAGATGACGCGCTGCTCGCCACGAGCGGACTTGAGCGCCCCCTGGCGATGCAGGGCTGCCCTGTATGCGGAGCCAACAGCTGAGATCGTGTCAGCGGCGCCGTGTATGACACAATGCGCATAGCCCAGCGACAGGGACCTGCCCACGTAGACAACAAGTAGGAATGCATGAGCCAAACAGGCAGTCAGACTGACGACACGAAGCCCGCGAAGAAGGACCGCCGAGGAGACATCCTCGCGGTCTTGGGTCTGGTACTAGTGATCGCCGGGATCGGAACGGCGCTCTGGCGCTACTGGCCCGACCTCACCTACTCGGTGGGCCTGGTGGACGACAGCTACCCGTATCCAAGCAAGCTTCTGCGTGGCGGTGAATCGCCTGAAAGCGACGAGCTCCCCGCAGATTCACGAGTAGTGATCCCCGCGATCGGCGCGGATGTGGCGGTCTTTGATGAAGACCAGTGGCAGGCTCTGCGGGATGGCGCGTATCGGCACATCGAGACGGAACTACCTGGCGAGGGCGGAACGACGACGCTGGCGGGACACCGTGAAGCAGGCAAGTTCGCCCTGCTCTCCAAGCTCAAGCCCGGCGATGTCGTGATCTTGTACTGGGAGGGCACGGAGTACGACTACGAGGTGACATCGGTGAGCACAACAGGACCTGACGATGTCGAGCCCCTTGAGAACACCGGCTACGAGCGACTCGTTCTCTATACGTGCGTGCCGCGCTTCATCGGCAACAAGCGAACGGTGATAGAAGCAACGCCTGTCTTCTAGCGCCGCTTCAGCGACAGCACGAATGTCGCCGCAGCCAGGGCGATGATCGCCGCGGTCTTCTGCCAGACCGCCCAGGCAAAGGTCCAGATCCACACTCCTAGCATGTAGGGCAGCAACGCCACCCACATGGCGATCCGAGACACCAGCGTCTGGTCCAAGATCCACTGCCAGACACCATCAAGCCCGCCGGGCGCGCCGCCGTAGGCGAGGTACGCGAACACTCCCCAGCCGGTGGTCACGATCAGGAGCCACACCGCCATCACGATGGTGCGTAAGGCGCTACGGGTGTGAAGCTCCGCGCTCGCACTCGTCAGCAGCAACAGCAGCCAACCGGTGAGCACAACGGCGATCGCGATCCAGACAAGTGACATAGTGCAGGTCTCCTAGAAATCGCAGGTCTCAAGCTTGTCGAAGACGGTCCCCACGCGAGCCAGAAACGCCCATGGGTCGAATATGTCATCTATCTGACCGGCAGTCAGCGGGCACTCGGCATCCGCTTCGAGGTTCTCTCGGTAAGTGGCACCGCCACGGGCGTTCTGGACATCGTCCCAGACCTTCATGGCATTGCGCTGGACGATGACGTACGCGTCCTCGCGCGACATGCCCGAGTCGACCAGGGCCAGCAGCACCCGGCTGCTGTAGATCAGACCGCGAGTCGCCTCCAGGTTGGCCGCCATGCGCTTGGGATAAAGCACCATTCCGTCCAAGATCCACTCGAGCTTGCCCAGCAGATAGTCCAACCCGATGGTCGAATCGGCAAGCACCACGCGCTCCGCCGAAGAGTGCGAGATATCACGTTCGTGCCAGAGCGCGACGTTGTCAAAGCCCACCTGCGCGTTCGCTTTGACCACCCGCGCAAGCCCGCACACGCGCTCGGCGGTGATGGGATTGCGCTTGTGTGGCATGGCCGAGGAGCCCTTCTGGCCCTTGGCGAACGGCTCTTCTGCCTCAAGCGTGTCCGACTTCTGGAGCGCGCGCACCTCTGTGGCGATCTCCTCGGCAGAAGCGGCAACGGTGGCAAGCACCGCAAGCAGCTGCGCGTGGCGATCGCGAGCGATGACCTGCGTTGAGAGCGGATCCGGGGTCAAGCCCAGCTTCTCGCAGACGAAAGTCTCCACAAACGGGTCGATGTTGGAATAGCTGCCCACGGCGCCGGAGATCGCGCCGACGGCGACCATCTCACGCGTGCGGACCAGGCGCTGCTCGGCACGCTTCATGGCCCACGCCCAGCGACCGAACTTCATGCCCATCGTCATCGGTTCGGCGTGGATGCCATGCGTACGGCCCACGCAAAGCATCTCGCGGGTCTCAAACGCGCGGCGCTTGCAGATGGCGCCGATGCGACGGACGTCGGCGATGAGGATGTCAACGGCCTGCGTCATCTGGTAGCAAAGCGCAGTGTCGCCAAGGTCGCTGGAGGTCATGCCGTAGTGGACCCATTTGGAGGGTTCGCCGATGTGCTCGGCCATGTTGGTGAGGAACGCGATCACATCATGGTTGGTGGTGCGCTCGATCTCATCGATCCGCTCCACTTCGAAAGCGGCGCGCTCGCGGATAGCGACGGCGTCCTCTCGCGGGATCACGCCGAGTTCGGCCTGCGCCTCACAGGCAAGCACCTCGATCTCCTTCCAGATCTCGAACTTGTTCTCGAGTTCCCAGATGGCGGCCATCTCAGGACGGGAGTAGCGAGGGATCATCGGCGGGGCTCCTCAATACGTGAGTGAACGGATGCACGCGACCGCTAGGCCGCAGGCACATTATCGCCGAGGAGGCGGGTCAGGTCACGCACAAGGGACACAGAATGCCTTGCCACCACTGGGACACAAAGCAAGAACGGTCCGGAGCCCCTTGTTCGGGCCCCGGACCGTCCAACTTGCAGACAGCGGCTACTTGCCGTCCATCACGATGAGCACCAGTGACGTGCTGTCACCCTCGACGCCGATAGCGATGCTCGCCTGCGACGTGCCCTTGGTGACCGAGAATATCGCGGAATCATCGCCACTCTCAGCCATATAGAGGTCACTGTCTATGTTCCAACCCGCGCTGCTGAGCTCGGACTTGTACCAGTCGTAGACGTCTTTGGGACTGTCATCGCTGTACAGGTTGATGTAGTAGTCGGTGCCGCTGTCTCCCTCGATGGTAGACACAGAGTCTATGTCGACGCCGTCATAGATGGGGAAGTCCGACGGAAAACCGTCCGGAAGCTCGCCCTCTGAACCGGACATCGTGACGCTGCCGTCCTCGGTCTCCACGGTGACCGAGTCACCGTCGACCTCGACATCTCCACCCAGCACTCCACCGGCGATCTCCTCGCCGACTTCTTCGCCGATCTTCTCGGACACCGACTGGCACCCCAGCATCCCCAACACCAGCACGCAAGCAAGAACCCCCAATAGGACCTTCTTAACGTTCATCCGTCCCTCCCCAGGAATAGACGTCATCTCTTCCAGTCTAGACCAGGATGAGAATCCGATGAGAAAATCATGCCTCCGAGACAAGACTGACCCTGTGCTAGTCCTTGTTGAACAGGCCGGAGATCTTGTCTTTCACGTCGCCCATCGCCTCGGTGACGTTCTCCTTCATATCGCCCAGCTTCTCGCCGCCGATCCACTTGGCGACGTCATCCCAGTTCTCCCTCAGGAAATCCACGACCTTGGTCGCGGTCGCCTCATCGATGCCTGTCTTCGCCATGAGTTGCTGCATGATCTTGTCCACGAGAGCCCCCTTCATCGGAAACACAGCTATGACTATGTTCCCAAGTGTGTTGCCTCAAGATCGGCGACGCTGAGGTCTTTGCAACCACACCTACCGCATGCGCAGATAGGCGGTCAGGTCGGCACCAAGCATCTCGTAGACCTCGCTGAGGTCGTTGGCCGCGAGCTCAACGAACACGAAGCCCAGCACCGGGTAGCGCCAGTAATCCACACGCCGCACCTCCAGCGGACGGGTGAAGCGTGCTTCAAGCGCCTCGTAGTCCACTGACTCGATCGCCGAGCGATCCACCGTGGCCGGGATGTCGGCTATGACCACCGCGTACACCCGATCACGACGGCCTTCAAAGACCGCATCCCACTCGGGTACCAGCCCCTCGATGAAGTACTCGTATGAGTTGATGTCGTAGGCATGATGCGCAAGGTCTGTGACGCACCAGCCGGCAAAGCGCATGGGGTTGATCTCGATGGGCGCGATCCGGCCATCATCATCCACGCGCAACTCTGCGTGAACGGGGAAGTCCGCAAGATCTGCCCGACGCCCCACCTCGGCAAGAAACGCCGTGAACGGCTCCAGCCAGCGCTCGATGAGCTCGACCGAGGTGTAGTAGACACGGTCGCTCACGTCGTCTGGCGAGGCGAACAGATGACCGAGGATGTTCAGGATGACAGGCTGCCCGTCGCTGTCGAAGTACGCATCCACGGCGAACTCCTCGCCTGTGATGACCTCCTCGACCACGAACCGGTCCAATCCGATGACCTTCTCGGGATAGAGGTCTTCAAGCTCCCGGACCTCAGAGTGGATCTTGGCGACCACATCGGGCCACGCTGCGGCGCTCTCGACCACATGAACGCCCATACTGAAGAAGCCGACAGACGGCTTGACCACGAACGGCGCGCGCAAAGAAGCGGGATCGAAGTCCGCGAGCTGCTGCAAAGAGAGTCCCTCGAAGCGATAGTCCGGGTACAGGTCCGCGATCAGTTCCCGGAATCTGACCTTGTCTTTGAACACGTCTATGCGGTCCGACAGTCCGCTGCTCCCCAGGTGATCCGCTATCCAGCCGATAGCGTTCTCCGAGTTCGCGTAGAGCCTCGGGTGCGCCGAAGCGCCGTAGGCGGCCGCGAACTCCACGTCATCGGCAAGAGGATAGCGCCTCCCAAGAGCGTGTCGCGCCATGGGCGTGCTCAGCACCGGAACGCCGAGCCTGACGGCGGTGAGGGCGAGAAGTCTGGACACATACGGCTCTTCGAGAATGAACACTACGACTCCCTGTCTTGGAGGATTTCTCGCAACAGGGTAGCACGCGTGGTGTACTCCCCCGGTCGCATACGCACATACACCGCGTGGCGCTCGTCAGGGGCATGTGCGCAAGCTAGGATAAGGTCATGATCACACGACTCAAAGACCGTGTTTCGCGAATCGATCCACTGTGGCTCGACGTGGCGCTTGCCGTGGGCCTGACCGCGCTCGTCTTCCTGCAGCTCTATGTGATGCACACGTTGCATCCCCGCATACAGCCGGGCGTTACCCTCCGGGAAGTGCCGGGCGAGCGACTGGACGCCGGGTGGCTGTCCTATGCGCTCGTGGCGGCAAGCTTCCTGCCGCTTGCGGTCCGGCGGAAGGCCCCCTGGGTCGCCTTCGGCATGAGCTGCAGCGCCGCGTTCGCCTATAGCGTCTTCATCCCGAACCCCGCTCCGACCATCCTTGGTCCCATGATCGCCATCTACACCGTTGCGTCACGCTCAAAGCGTCGTCGTACGGGACTTATCGCGGCGCTCAGCGCAGGCCTTGTGATCGCCGCCGGACTGTTCGTCTTCTCGCCGAGCGTCAAATGGGTCTCCGAGGTTGTGGGCCCCATCGTGGTCCTCTCGGCTACGGCGCTCCTTGGCGAAGCCGAGAGGAACCGCCGCGGCTATGTCGCCGAGGTGGAACGTCGCGCTTTGGAGGCCGAGCGCACGCGCGAAGAGGAAGCGCACCGACGCGTGGACGAGGAGCGCATACGCATCGCCCGTGACGTACACGACATCGTCGCGCACAGCCTCTCTATAGTCACCGTTCAGGCGAGCGCAGCGGCCACGCTGCTGGACAGCTCTCCTGAGCGTGCCCGGGAGTCCATTGAGAACATCCGCACCACGGGCAAGCAGGCACTGGCCGAGCTGCGCTCCATGCTCGACGTGTTGAGAACCGCTGACGGCGCTCCCCTTGCACCGGCAGCCGACCTCGCCAACGTCGGGCAGCTTGTGAGGCACGTGCGAGAAGCCGGGATCGACGTAGAGCTTCAGGTCAACGGCGAGCTTGCCGGCGTACCGGCGTACGCGGGTGTCTCGGCGTACAGGATCGTGCAAGAGGCGCTCACCAACATCGTGCGTCATGCTCAAGCCAGCCACGTGCAGGTCACGATCAGCGCAGGCGCACGTGATCTTGCTATTGAGATCACCGACGACGGC
>JBFHJN010000024.1:0-34679 GCA_041595875.1 Coriobacteriia bacterium | reverse complement strand
TAGGCACCGTGATGGGTCGCTACTATGCGATGGATCGTGACAATCGATGGGACCGTGTGGAGCAGGCCTGGAGGGCTATCGCTCTAGGGCAGGGAGTCCACGCTTCGAATGCGCAGGACGCTGTCAGTGCTTCGTATTCATCTGGTGTCACAGACGAGTTCGTTGTGCCGGTCGTGATCTGTGACGGCGATTCTCCGGTGGCCCCGCTGGTCGATGGTGACACCCTGGTCTTCTTCAACTTCCGTCCTGACCGGGCACGTGAGATCACCCGTGCATTCGTCGATCCAGAATTCGAGGGTTTCTCTCGCGAGGTCACGCCCGCGCTTGGTTTCGTCTGCCTGACCGGCTACGACCCGACCATACTTGCTCCCGTGGCGTTTCCCAAGGAGCTGCCATGCTGCGTCCTGGCCGACGTGCTGGCTGAAGCCGGACTGCGACAGCTGCACATCGCGGAGACGGAGAAGTACGCCCATGTGACGTTCTTTCTCAACGGAGGCGCCGAGCCCCCCAGGGTCGGCGAGGAACGCGTCCTGGTCCCCAGCCCGAAGGTGCCCACCTATGATCTCCAGCCGGAGATGAGCGAGCCGGAGGTCACCCGAAGGTTGGTCGAGGCCATCGAGCAGGGGAGAGCGGACTTCTACGTGGTGAACTACGCCAACTGCGACATGGTCGGTCATACCGGCGTGCTGGATGCAGCCATCAGTGCCGTCGAGGCGGTGGATGATGGAGTCGGGCGCGTCGTGGCGGCCCTGCTCGCCAAGGGTGGATCGGTTCTGATCACCGCAGACCACGGAAATGCGGAGCAGATGCTTGAGTCGGATGGCATGAGTCCTTTCACGGCTCACACCAACACCGACGTCCCTCTCATCGCGGTCGCACCCGGTATTGTCCGCGTTCGTGAAGGCGGTGTCCTGGCCGACATAGCGCCCAGCGTACTCGATCTGCTGGGCATCGATCAGCCCGAGCTGTGGACGGGTCGCTCATTGCTAGAAAGAGGCTGACCCTGGCCAGGCGGTAGAGCGCTTGAGCGTCAAGGCGAGCCGCGCTATACTCGGACGGCTTGTATCCCCGTTCCGGGGGATTGCTGACATACTGAACGTGCTGGATGGAGAGGTACCTCGTGAACGCACTTGTATATGTGGTCGTTGGAATCCATGTTATATGCTCTATTGGGCTTATAGTATTCGTTCTTTTGCATTCCGGAAAAGGCACGGGCCTTTCGTCGATGCTTGGTGGCGCAGTGCCGGCAACGGGTAGCGGCACCGGCATCATCGAGAAGAACCTGGACAGGATCACCATCGGCTTTGCCGCAGGTTACGCCGTCAGCGCGTTGATCCTTCTGGTCACCTATCGACCCGGCGTCTAGCCTGCTACCGCACTTCTTCTGAAGACGAAAACACCCGCTTCGGCGGGTGTTTTTTGCGTTGTATGGGCATCTTCCAGTATCCGCTGTGCTTGCCATTCGATGCACAATGGAACAAACTTTAGTGTCAAGTACGCGCGTTCGGAGAAGTGGGACCCCGCGGATGCGGGTCCACATCACAACCGCGGGGAGGGATGAAGCACGGTATTGCTGGGATGCTCAACCAAAGACTACTCGCGCAAAGAAAGCATTGATTCCGGAGGGAGGCTGAACATTGTCTAGACGAATTCGTTCGATCATGGCATTGACCCTTGCGCTTGCGCTTGTCGTTTCAGTCATGGGACTGGGCGGCTGTGCAACAACAGACGAGGGTGACGAGGGCACTGAAGCTCCCGTCGACGGGATGCAGATGGGTGGCACGTTCAACTTCTACATCGCTGAGCCTGCATTCATCGATCCCTACAACCTGCAGGAGTCCGAAGGCACGCAGGTTGGCCAGGCCGTGTTTGACAGCCTGGTGGCTTTTGACCCGCTTACGAGCGAGGTCGTTCCCGCAGCGGCTGAGAGCTGGGAGCCTAACGCTGACGCCAGCGTATGGACTTTCAATCTGGTTCCGGGCGCCACGTTCCATGATGGCTCCCCGGTCACAGCGGCCGACTTCAAGTACGCCTGGGAGCGAATCTGCAACCCGGAGAACGAGTCTGAGATCTCGTATCACCTCGCAGCCGTCATGGGCTTCGATGAGATGCAGGCCGGCGACGCCACTGAGCTCAGCGGCGTGAAGGCCATCGACGACACGACTCTTGAAGTCACGCTGCAGTATCCGTTCGCGGACTTCGCGTACGTCGTGGGTCACCCTGCGCTTGCGCCGGTTCCCATGGCTGCGGTCGAAGCCGATCCGGCTGGATTCTCCGACATGCCGATCGGTAACGGCCCGTTCATGATGTCTGAGCCGTGGAACCACGATCAGTACATCAAGCTCGTGAAGTACGATGACTACTACGGCGACGAGCCCAATATCGATGGCATCGACTTCAAGATCTTCACCGACCAGGACACCGCGTTCCTGGAGTTCCAGGCCGGCAACGTCGACTTCGTGCCGATTCCCACCGGTCAGATCCAGTCCACGGTGGATGAGTACGGCGAGAGCCCTGACGGCTACTCCGTCAATCCTGGCGAGCAGGTCTCGCTCGGTGGCGAGCAGGCGATCTACTACCTGCTCATGAACAACATCGACCCTGTCCTCAAGGACCCGAAGATCCGCGAGGCTCTGTCGTTGGCGATCAACCGCCAGGCGATCTGTGACACGGTATTCGAGGGTACGCGCGTACCCGCCTCGAGCATCGTGCCTCCCGGCATCGTCGGTCAGACCGAGGGCGACTGGCAGTACGCCAAGTACGACGTGGAAGAGGCCAAGACGATCCTTGCTGACGCCGGCTATCCCGACGGCGAAGGTCTTCCCACGATCAAGCTTGAGTACAACACAGGCTCCGGTCATGAGGACATCCTGCAGCTCGTCCAGAACGACCTGAAGGCCATCGGTGTCGAGTCCGAGCTGGTCGGCACTGAGTGGGCGCAGTATCTCGACAAGTTGAGTGAGAAGACGTACCAGGTCGGGCGTCTCGGCTGGATCGCCGACTACCCGATCATGGACAACTTCCTCTATCCGCTCTTCCTGTCCTCGAGTGCTGACAACTACTCCAACTTCAGCGATTCTGCGGTGGACACGAAGCTGTCCGAGGCCCGTCAGACGATCGATGAGGCCGGACGTCTCGCGTTGTACCAGGAGATCTCGAAGGCCGTTGGCGATCAGGCCTCGGTCATCCCGATGTTCTACTACCGCCACACCCGCGTCGCTTCTGACCGGGTCAACGACGGTATCTACAGCCCGAACGGCCTGTTCTACTTCGAGGGCGTTTGGCTGGACCAGCAGTAGGCACGACATGTAATTGAGCGCAGAGGTGCCGGGGCGTCCACCCGGACGCTCCGGCACCGGCTTTCTTCCAAAGCTGCACACAGATCCCTTACTCATAGAGAAGCAAGGTTCCTATGCTCAAGTATCTGATACGACGCGTACTGCAGATGATCCCGGTGTTTCTCGGGGTCACCATGCTGCTGTTCATACTGCGCGCCCCAGGTGTTCTGCCCGGTGACCCGGTACGGATGATCACCGGCGAACGTGCGATCTCTGACACGCTCCGGGCACAGATCGTCGAGGAGTACGGTCTCGATAGGCCGCTCCCCGAGCAGTACGTCCTCTATCTTGGCAATCTCGCGAAGGGCGACCTGGGCGACTCGTTCCAGAAGAGCCGTCCGGTGGTCGATATCCTCGCTGACAAGTTTCCTAATACCGTCAAGCTGGCGTTGGCGGCGATCGTGATCGAAGTCATCATCGGCATCTCCGCCGGCATCATATCGGCGGTGAAGCAATACTCCCTTGCCGACGTGCTGACCACGCTCTCCACGTCTATCCTGGTCGCCATCCCGGTCTTCTGGCTGGGCATGATGCTCCAGCTGTTCTTCGGCATCTTGCTCAAACGCTGGACTGGCGACACGATCTACCTTCCTATCTCGGGCATGACGTCCAATCGTTTCCCTGATTGGGCGCATATGATCTTGCCGGCGATCACGCTGGCATCGGTCTCCACAGCCTATGTTGCGCGGATCATGCGCAGCCAGATGCTCGAGGCCCTCGGTCAGGATTACATCAGGACGGCTGAAGCCAAAGGCCTCAGCCGCCGTGCAGTGATATGGCGTCACGCGATGAAGAACGCGATGATCCCTGTGGTCACATTCATAGGTATCGACCTCGGCGCCATGATGGCAGGGGCGATCCTTACGGAGACCATCTTCAACTGGCCGGGTGTAGGTTACGAGATATTCGTCGCCATCGGTCAGCGCGACTGGCCTGTTGTGATGGGCGGCGTCATCTTCATCGTTTTCGCAGTCATGATCGTCAACCTGCTGGTCGACCTTAGCTATGCGGTCCTCGATCCGCGAATCAGGTACGGAGGTGCTGCGGAATGAGCGACCGCGACGACTTGCGCCACGATGCGCACAATCCGCACACGCATGACGAGAGCCCGGTCGACAATGGAGAGCTTCGCGACGCCGCCGGGCATTCGATCAAAGATCAAAGCCGGTCGCTACCGATTCCTCCAACGGACGACATCATCGCAGACGGCGGGCGGACCTTGTGGGGCGATGCCTGGTATCGGCTTCGCAAGAACAAGCTCGCTATCGCGGGCCTGGTCTGGGTCATCTTCGTCATACTGGTGACTCTAACGGCCGATCTATGGGTCAAGCCCTACTTCGGCGATCCGCTTGCGATGGACACGACACTGGGCGCCAACCTGCAGCCTCCTTCGGCGGATCACATCATGGGCACGGACAAGCTCGGTCGTGATGTCTTCGCTCGCGTCGTCTATGGCGCTCGTATCTCGCTGACAGTCGGCGTGATCGCGGTGGCGATCTCGGTCGCTATCGGACTCATCATGGGTGCGCTGTCCGGGTACTTCGGCGGCTTCTTGGACACCCTGATCATGCGAGGGGCTGATGTGTTCTTAGCCTTCCCCTATGTGCTGTTCGCCATCGCCCTGATCGCGGTATTGGGGCCGAGTTACCGTAATGTGTTCATCGCCATCGGTATCCTTGGCTGGCCGTCGATAGCGCGCGTGTTCCGAAGCTCGATTCTTTCGGTCAAAGAAAACGAGTACATCGACGCCGCGAAGGCGATGGGTGCCGGACATCTGCGTATGATCTTCCGCCACATCATGCCGAATGCGGTCGCGCCTATCATCGTCTACGGCACGATGAGCATCGGTGGAGCGATCATCACCGAGGCAGCCCTGAGCTTCCTTGGCATGGGCGTTCAGCCGCCGACCCCCTCGTGGGGTCTGATGCTGTCAGACGCCCGCCCTCTCATGGTCCGCGCTCCATGGCTGATGCTATGGCCGGGCTTCGCGATTCTCACGACCGTTCTCGCGTTCGTCCTTATGGGTGATGGCCTGAGGGACGCACTCGACGTGAAGATGAAGGACTAACCGATGTCGACGCTTCTCGAAGTTCGCAACCTCAAGACACACTTCCATACGCGCGACGGCGTCGTGAAGGCTGTTGACGGCGTCAATTTCAACCTCGAGCCCGGAAAGACCCTGGCAGTGGTAGGGGAGTCCGGTTCGGGCAAGTCCGTGACGGCGCTGTCGATAATGCGACTCATTCCCAAGACCACCGGGGTCATCGGCACGGACAGCGACATCCTGTTCAAGGGCGAAAGCGTCCTTGGGATGGACGATGCAGGGGTGCGCTCGATCCGGGGCAACCGGATCGCGATGATCTTCCAGGACCCGATGACGTCGCTGAACCCGGTCTACCGGGTCGGACGCCAGATCGGGGAGTCTTTGATCCTCCACAAGGGACTCAAGAAGAAGGAAGCCGATGAGCGGGCGGTGGAGCTGCTGGATATGGTCGGCATCCCGCATGCCGGCGAACGTGCGAAGGACTACCCGCATCAGTTCTCCGGCGGCATGCGTCAGCGTGCGATGATCGCGATGGCGCTTGCGTGCGACCCGGATATCCTCATCGCTGACGAGCCCACCACGGCACTGGACGTCACGATCCAGGCGCAGATCCTTGAGCTCATGATCGAGCTCCAGGAGCGGACGGGCACCGCCATCATCATGATCACCCACGACCTCGGTGTGGTGGCGGACATGGCCAACGAAGTGATGGTCATGTACGCGGGCAAACAGATCGAGTACGGCACTGCGGAGGACGTCTTCTATCGTCCGTTGCATCCTTACACGTGGGGACTGCTGGAGAGCCTGCCGCGACACGATGTGTCCGAGAAGGGCATCTTGCTCCCCATCACGGGTCAGCCACCGAGCCTCATCAATGTGCCTTCCGGATGCGCGTTCCATCCTCGCTGCCCGTACGCGAAAGATGTGTGCCGTACCCAGGTGCCGCAACTCACGAGCATTGAAGACGGTCACAGTTCCGCGTGCTTGTTCTCCGGGGACCCCGGCTTCCGGCGGGAGACCGCCTCGCCCTCCAGGGAGGTGGTCTGACATGAGTGAGCTTCTGCGTGTCAACAACCTCAAGAAGTACTTCCCGGTGGAGCAGGGCCTGCTCACGTCCCGGCTGAGCCGGAAGGTGAAGGCCGTCGATGATGTCAGCTTCACCGTGAACCAGGGTGAGACTCTCGGATTGGTCGGGGAGTCCGGATGCGGCAAGTCCACGACCGGTCGTTGTCTGATCAAGCTCCTGGTGCCCACGGGCGGCACGGTCGAGTTCGAGGACCGGGATGTCGCCAAGCTGCACGGTCGAGACCTCAAGGCGTTTCGACGGGACGTGCAGTTCATCTTCCAAGATCCCTACGCGTCGCTCAATCCCCGTATGACCATCGGTGAGATCGTGTCAGAGCCGCTGGTCGTGCACGGTATAGGCACCAAGACCGAACGTCGCTCCCAGGTGCAAGACCTGCTCAAGACCGTTGGTTTGAATCCCGAGCACCTCAATCGTTACCCGCACGAGTTCTCCGGCGGGCAGCGCCAGAGGATAGGTATCGCTCGTTCTTTGGCTTTGCGGCCGAAGTTGATCATCTGCGACGAACCCGTGTCTGCGCTTGACGTCTCCATCCAGGCGCAGATCGTGAACTTGCTCTCGGATCTTCAGGATGAGTTCGGGCTCACGTACGTGTTCATCGCGCATGACCTCTCAGTGGTCAGGCACATCTCGGATCGTGTCGCCGTCATGTACCTCGGCAAGATCGTCGAACTAGGGGACTGGAAGAACCTCTACGATGCCCCGCATCATCCCTACACCCAGTCCCTTCTGTCCGCGGTGCCGGTTCCGGATCCCGAGAAGCAGAAGTCACGTTCGAGGATCATCTTGCAGGGCGATGTGCCAAGCCCGATAGATCCTCCAACCGGGTGCAGATTCCATACGCGATGCCCCATCGCGCAGTTCCCGATATGTTCCGAGCAAGAGCCCGAGCTACGCGATGTCGCCCCCGGCCAGCGTGCCGCATGCCACTTCGCCAAGCCGATGCCCATTGCGCTCGGATAGCAGTCGCTACGAATTTGCAAAGCCGCGCTAATCGGGCTAGGCAGCCGCGTGACGTATTGCTATACTCACGTTCGCTGTCTCAGACAGCAGCTATCGTCGAAGTGGCGGAACGGCAGACGCGCTAGGTTGAGGGCCTAGTGAGGGCAACCTCGTGAGGGTTCAAATCCCTCCTTCGACACCAAGGACTTGATGAGGGCGGCTCGCGAAAGCGGGTCGCCTTTTCATATCCCTATGGCGTCTCCGGCACGTACCGGAGTGCCATCAGCGCGATGTCGTCAGTGAACTGCGAACCGGCGAAGCGCTCGGTCGCCTCGATGAGCCCATTGACGATCGCTTCGGGGTCTTCCGTCGCCAGGTCCTCAAGAAGGGCACTGACCCGGGACTCGCCGAAGAACTCCTTGCCGCGCCTCGTGTCCAGAAGGCCGTCGCTGTAGAGCAGGATCGTCTGATCCGCCTCCAGGAGGATGCGTGATTGCGAGAACCGGGTATCGGCGAACAGGCCGAGCGGGACATCGCGCTCCGCGACGTGCCGGATACACCCGCGCGGACTGCACAGGTAGGGGTCGGGATGACCCGCGCTGGAGAGCTTGAGCTCGCCCGTGGCGGGGTCGAGCATGCCCACAGTGACGGTCGCGTACTTCTCGTCAGTGAACATGTTGTGCAGGGCGCGGTTCGCCTCTGACAGCACGGCAGCGGGTCCTTCCTCGTGATAGGCGAACGCGCGAAGCGTCGTGCGGACCATGGAGCTTGCGGTGGCCGCCTCGATGCCTTTCCCTGAGACATCGCCAACGAAGAAGACCACGTGACCGCTCTCCAGCTGCAACGCGTCGTAGAAGTCGCCGCCGATGAGAGCGATCTCGTCGGCGGATCGATACGCATGCGCGAGCCGCGCTCCTCGAAGCGTCTTAGGCAGTGCGAGCATCGGTCGTTGGAGCGTGTCGGCCAATGCGCGCTGCGCCGAATACAGCCGCACGTTCCTGATGGCCAGAGCCAACGAGTGGGCCAGTCGTCCGGCGAACTCTATGGCTTCGGGGGCGAAGTGGTCGTCGTCGCGATGCTTATGGAAGGTCATTATCCCGATGACGTCGGTAGTGTGACTGAGCGGGACGCTCAGCAAGCTGCGTATCCCGTACGCCGCAGCGAACTCGGGATTCACGACCGCGCTATGCAAGGCGTCGTCTATCAGCAGCGGTGTCTTGGCGGATGCGGCGGCCACGAGGTGTCTCCCGAGGTCGTCACCAAAACGTGCGCCTGTGAGGCTCTCGGGAAGACGGTATGTGTGCGCGATGACCCAGCTGCTCCCTTCGCGCAGCGAGATCGAGGCAGAATCCGCTCCCATGGTCCTGGCGCTTTCAACGATCACGCGTCGCATGACCTCATCGAGGTCGAGGGTGGAGTTTATCTGACTGTCGATGACGGTCATAGCATCCGAGAAGCCCTTGGCTCTGCGGAGCTGCCGCTCGGACTGTGTGAGGGCGTCCGCCGATTGAGCGAGTTGACGGAACAAGACCGCGTACGGCTCTGTGAGCGCTTTGACGACCGTGGCACGGTACAGGAGGAAGAACGCGAGTATTCTCAGGAAGTGCCCGATGAAGTTCATCAGGGCAAAGGGGTCCCGATAGAGCGTGAACGTCACTTCCGAGATGGCGGTGATGATGATAGCAGCGGAGACCAACCGTAGAGTCTCAGGATCGAATCGCTCACTGTGCAGACGCAGCCGGGTGTATGCACCGATCAGCACGATGATGATCACGACTTCGGCGAGTATCTTGAACGGTGTGAGTCCATCAGGGCCAAGGCATGACGGGAAGATGCCGACGACGATGGACGCCGCGAGAGCCGCAGTCACCACCGAGAGCCAGATGAACCAGGTGCGGACCCGGGGGCGACGATGGACGAAGCTTGGGGCGATCAGGAACACCCCTGCCTGAAGGGCCCGGCCGGCGATCCAGAACTGAGTCGGAGGGTCGGCGGACAATCCGGGGAACAGGCCCATGCCCTTGAAAGTGAGAAGGTGCATGACGTCGAGGCACGCTATGAACGCGAATGAGATGCCGATGATGAGCAGGTAGTTGTCCTCGATGTATCGACGCGTGTTCCACATGACCATGAACGCGCTGACCGCAACGGTGACGGCGAACATCTCGGCGATGGTGTGGAACAGGGCGTAGTTGTAGATGCGGGCTCCTACGAGCAACAGCAGGGTTGCCGCGATGACGGCGATCGTCCTGGGCTTTATGCGCGGATGATCAAATGTGCTCATGTGCGGATTCTACCAGTAGACGATGCCGTCCACGTCAACGGGCTTTGTTCACAAGCAGGTATACTTGTTCGCACGCATGCGATGGAGGGGAGAGTCGTGCTGAAGTTCCAGACGGTCCGCGTCGGTTCGGGTGGTCCGATCCCGTGCGTTCGCTGTGGTGGTTCCGCAGAGCCTGTCAGTCATATCCCGGCCGCCGAGGTGATCGAGAGGATCCGCGAAGCGGCCGCCCATCAGGATCCCACCGGTTTCAATCTGATACTCGGCGGTACGGACGTCTTCGGGCACCGGGAGCTTCCGGCTCTCGTCAACGCCGCTGTGCGGGAGGGCGTCGCGCGCCTTGCAGTGGAGACCGACGGAGGAGCCCTCGCTGTCGGGGGTAACGCCGGGGGCGCGTTGCATGCGGGAGTCCGTCACGTTCGCGTGACTGTCGTCGATCTGGACAGGGCGGCCTCGGGGGTCACCGCATGGATCGAGGCTGCTGCCGGGGTGGAAGCGCATGTCGTCGCCACTGCCGTGATACCGGTGTGCGTGCACAATGTCGCAACACTCTCACAGAGCGTCGCTGCGCTTGCCGGGGCGGGTGTGGCGGGTATCACCCTGGATGCAACCGATGTCGCGCCCTCAGCGGCTGTCAGCGCCCATATCGTGGCGGCGTGTGACACAGGCACCGTGAATGGCGTTTGGGTGGACGTGAGCGGGGCTGAGGGGCTGCTGCCCGCATCTCACCTGCTCCATCGTCTGGAAGAAGGCGCAGCGCTATGACCTTCGACTCATCCAACCCGATGCGCACCGTCCTTGTCGGACTGAACTCGCCCGGATACCAGTCGCTGGCTCTGGGTTACCTTCGTGCTTATGCGCAGGCGGACTCGCGCCTGGCCGGTAGGGTCGCTTTCCAGACGCTCGACCTCACCGTTGAGGTCGATCCGTGGTGGGTCGCATATCGCGTCCTGGCTTTGGATCCGGACCTGGTCGCCATCTCGATGACATGCTGGAACGCCCGCTCGGCCCATGAGTTCTGCCGGATCGTGAAGCAGGCGCGCCCGCAGACGCTCGTCGTCATGGGCGGCCCCGAGGTCGGCCCTATCGCCGAGGACGTCTTGCGCGCCCACGGTGAGGTGGACATGATCGTCCGTGGCGAGGGCGAGCAGACCTTCTCGGAGCTGCTCTATGCCATCACCAGGGGCCGTAGAGTGGAGCACGTCGAGGGTGTCTCGGCAAGGATGGCTGACGGCTCCATCGTCTCGGCGCCGGACAGGGCGCTTATCGCCGACCTCGACAGCATCCCGTCGCCATATCTGACCGGGGTCATGTCGCCTGTGGATGGCGGTGCGTACATCGAGACGTACCGAGGGTGTCCGCATAACTGCGGCTACTGCTTCGAGGGCAAGGGGTATGCGAGGATCCGTCGCTTCTCGGAGACGCGGGTCGCCCAGGAGATCGACTTGCTGGCGAGCACGAGCGGCGTGCACTCGTTCTCCTTTATCGACCCTGTGTTCAACCTGACACCGCAACGTCTTCGCTGGCTGTCGGAACGATTGGCGCCGCACGCGGAGCGGGGGATGCGGCTGCATACCGTCGAGGTGGACATCGAGCGCATCGATGACGAGCAGGCGGAGCTGCTGGTGGCAGCGGGCGTCGCATCCGTGGAGACAGGACCGCAGTCCATCGGCGCTACCGCGCTCGCCGAGTGCAAACGCGGTTTTGACAGGGAGCGTTTCATCAGCGGCGTCGCGGCGCTGAAGCGCGCGGGTATCGTGGTCGAGTGCGACCTGATCGTGGGGCTTCCGGGAGATACCGTGGAGGATTTCTTCTCGGGCATCGAGTTCTGTATGGATCTCGACCCGGGGATCATCCAGACATCCACGTTGCATGTCCTTCCGGGTACGGACCTCTATGAGAGGGCGGGGGAGCTGGGGCTGTGCTTCGACCCTGAACCACCGCACGAGATCGTCTCTACCCGGACCATAAGCTACAATGACCTGCGCCGCGCCGAGGTGCGCGCGGTGTTCCTGCAGCGCCAGTACCGCGCCAGAATCTAGGAGAAGCGACGAATGGATGAGGTTTCCCGCAGGGCCCAGGCGATCCGACCGTTCGTGGTGATGGACATCGTCGCCCGCGCAAAGCAGTTGGCGGCAAACGGCACCGACGTCGTTCGCCTTGAGATAGGTGACCCGGACTTTGCAACACCTGAGGTGATCACCCGCGCCGCCGAGAAGGCGATGGAGGCGGGAGACACCGGCTATACGCAGTCCGCCGGTCTGCCGGACCTGCGTCATGCGGTCGCCGCGGACTACAAGCGCTCCTACGGCGTCACCGTGGATCCCGAGGACATCGTGGTCACGCAGGGCACTTCGCCGGCGATGCTGCTGCTCTTCGGCAGCCTGCTCGACCCGGGTGACGAGGTGATCATCTCGGATCCTTGCTACCCCGCGTATCCCAACTACATCAGCTTCCTTGGTGGCGTGCCGGTCCCGGTCCGCGTCCGTGCGGAGGAGGGATTCCGCTTCCGTATCGACGAGGTGCGCGCTGCCATGACTCCCCGCACACGGGCGATCATGATCAACTCGCCGGCCAATCCGATGGGCACGGTCCTCGGGCCGGAGGACCTTCAGGCGTTGGCTGATCTGGCCGAGGAGACCGGAATCTACATCGCGAGCGATGAGATATACCACGGTCTCCAGTTCGACGGGCCTTCTCATAGCATCCTCGAGTACACGGACCGCGCGTTCGTGCTCAACGGGTTCTCCAAGGCGTATGCGATGACCGGTTGGCGTCTGGGCTACCTCATCGCGCCGCGGATGTTCGTCCGCCCTGCCGAGAAGATCCAGCAGAACTTCTTCCTGTGCGCCAACCACTTCGTCCAGGTGGCCGGGACAGCCGCTTTGCTTCACGCTCAAGACGACGTGGCGAGGATGAGAGCGGTCTACGATGAGCGGCGGCGCTACCTGGTTCCCGCGCTGCGCGAGATCGGGTTGAAGATCGCAACCGAGCCCACCGGCGCCTTCTACGTGTTCGCGGACGCCTCGCAGTGGGGCGCGGACTCCCTGGCGCTCTCTGAACGCATCCTGGACGAGGCCGCTGTGGCCGTCGCCCCGGGAATCGACTTCGGGCCCGGAGGCGAGGGCTTCTTGCGATTCAGCTACGCGGCGTCGCTAGAGCGTCTGCACGAGGGAGTCGCACGGCTCGCGCACTGGTCGCAGGGGCTGTAGTGCCGTCCAGCCGTTCGAGCTATAGCCAGGACATCTCGTAGTCGATAGATTACGATAGAAGCGCTGATCCCGTGGAGTCGGTATGAGAGTTGCTTCAGACTGCGGGTGATGAAAACGCAAGAGCACAGGGGGCTTATGTGAACAAGGCCTGGGGCAAAGCGGACCTGCATATCCACTCGAATCACAGTGACGGGCTTGCCCGGATACCTGAGATCATGGAGTACGTGGCAAACGAGACGGATCTTGACGTCATCGCGATAACCGATCACAACACCATCGACGGAGCCATCTTCGCGAAGTCGCTGTCTGATATGTACGACTTCGAAGTGATCATCGGCGAGGAGATATCCTCGAAGTCCGGTCACATCATCGGCCTCTACCTGCAAGAGGCGATTCCTGCGGGTCTCTCGGCCGCAGAGACGGTGTCACGCATCAATGAGCAGGGCGGCGTGGCCATCATCGCGCACCCGTTCGCAAACCGCGCCTTCGGGCCGTTCGGGCTGGAGAGCGTGGGCAAGGCGATCCACGACGTGGCGTTCCACGCCCTGGAGGTCTACAACTCCTCACCGTATCTGATATACGCCAACCGGCTTGCCGCTAAGGCCTTTGCGGGTGGCCAGGGTGTGGCGGCGACCGGCGGCTCCGATGCGCATGTGCTCCAGGCTATCGGCAACGGCTATACGTTGTTCCGCGGCAAGACCGCCGAGGAGCTCAGGACCAGCATCGATAGACTTGAGACTCGCGCTGAAGCGGGCAGGGGTGGGCTTTCGGTCGCGCTGCGCTACGCATTCAGGTATCCGCAGATCCGCCGGCTGCAGTCTTGGAACTGGGAGCGCTGCAAGGTCAAGTAGTCGGCCAGGGTTCCTAGAGCGAGGACTCGATCATCTCGGCCAGCTCTGTGATGATCGAATCGTCATCGGCCCACGGAGCGAGTGTCACGACCGAGATCGCCTCGGTGAGTCGCGCCATGCGCACTCCATGCCCCAGGTCGATAGCCGTCGCCAGTGTGGGTAGTGCGATCGTGGCGGGCGCCACGATGATGCGTGCACACCCGAGAGCCGCAAGGTGCCGTACCGCCTCGGTCACGTCCGGTAGCTGCCAATCAAGCCAGGCGACGCGAACGCGGTGCTCGTCCAGCCCCATGTCCATCAGATGCAGACGGACGCGCTGCACGAAGTAGTTCTCCTGTTCCGCCCAGTCCGGATGCGCAGCCGACCATGACGGAGGCTGTCCCTCGCTCACGAGCACCACGCCCACCGCTTCCACGGGAACGCCTTTGGCCACCGTCATTATCCGATCCGTCATGCGCCGGGCGAGCGTGGTCGAGTGCCACATCGATCGCGTGAACGTGACCGTCATTCCCGCCTCGGTTGTGCGCAGCTCATTGAGGGAGTCTTTCGCACGGCTTACCGGGAAGGACTCGTTGCTGCCGAGCGGTGCGACGATGACCCGATTGATGCCGCGTGTGTAGGCGGATGTGATCGCGTCGGTCAGCGTGGGCGTCGAGGTGCACCATGCCGTGGAGACTCCGTCTACCCGTGGGTTCTTCTCCAGGAGCCGGTTCAAACGCTCGGTGACTTCGGTGATCGTCGCATCCGCAGGCAGCAGGCCGCCGATGGCGCGGTAGCGTGCCTTCTCGGACAGGAAGATGAATGGGGCCGCAGTAGCCGGCACATGAAGCGCCTCGCTGTCGACAAGGAGCCGCTGGTGGGACGCAACGGCCCGGGGGTCGTATCGTTCAGGTTCGGTACAAGCCAGCACGATGACCGCCACCCGGTCGTCGGGGACGCGATCTTCGGAGCGCACCGGCAGCCGTGACACCGTTCTGGTGCGGGCAAGCAACGGCAGTGCTGCGGAGCAGACCCAGTAGCCGCCGGTCAAACCTGTGAGTAGGAAGAATACCGCCAGAGTGCCGGTCTCCGCTGTGGGATGAGCGGTCGTGAGGTCGCCGAAGGCGATCACCGCTGTCACCAGCCCGATGATGCCCGTCAAGATGGCGATCGGTTGGGCGTAACGACGTGCCACCATTGCGGCCACGATGGCTGAGCCAAAGATGAAAGCTCCAACAAGCAGTAGAATCCAGTCTGTCAGCATGGCTTGCCCCTCCGATGTGGCCCCCCTCAAGGGTAGCGCGAAGCGAGGCTCCCGGAAAACCTCCTTTTGACAAGGATACCCCAGGGGGTATAGAATATCCGTGTGTGACGACCCTTTCTTCAAGGAGGCAACTATGAGTGAGAGCATCGCTGATATCAGTCAGTCCGATTTCCAGCGTGAAGTGCTGGAGTCCGACGTGCCCGTGATCGTTGACTTCTGGGCCCCGTGGTGTGGTCCTTGCCGCATGGTCGGCCCTGAGCTTGAGAAGCTGTCCATGAAGACGAACGCTGAAGTGAAGTTCGTCAAAGTGAATGTCGACGAGTGCCGCGACGTTGCAATGCAGTACGGCGTGATGAGCATCCCGACCATCGCGAAGTTCGAAGGTGGTACTCTGGTCACGCAAGTCGTAGGAGCGCGCGGTGCCGATGCACTGGGCAAGGAATTCGGGCTGGTGTAGGCAAGAGTGCCAACGTATGACATGACATGCAGGTCCTGCAAAACCCGGTTCGAGCGCTTCTTGACGCGCATGCTCCGACAGGAGGATAAGGTATGCCCCTCCTGTGGATCAACGGAGGTCACGACGGGTTTTGGCGGAGGGTACGTTCGTCCCCCGTCGCGCTCCGAAGTGTCGGATGGGTGTTCGAATCTGGGCGGTTTCGGTTGAGCGTGACACCTGAGGGTCTGTAGGATCCTCGGTCCGCCGCGGAAGGCTGCACACATGGACTTCACCTACAAACGGGTGGGGACGAAAGATTTTGATGAAACGGTTGAAGCCGTGCAGCGCATAGTGCGCGTGCACGGCTTCAGCGTGAACCGCGCCCATGATATCCAGGCGACTTTGAAGTCCAAGGGTTTCATGATTCAACCACTCACGATCTTCGAGGTCGTGATGGCGTCAGGGGCAAGACGAGAACAGCGTCCGGGGGATGATCTTGTGACTGTCTGCCGTCTGCATGTGTATGTAGAGGGCGATTCGGTGTATGTCACGGCCATCAGGCCTACCGCGATGAGCAGGGTCCTCCCGGATCATGCCGCGCATCAGGAGGCCCCTCTGCTCGAGGAGCAGGTGATCCGGCTCGTCGATGATGTCGCTGGCCCCTAGCCGGCTACTGGACGCAGCTCGAGTACTTCAGGAAGACGCCGATGGCCTCATCGATCAACTCGTCACGGGTGCGTTCCTCGTCATCGATGAGGCATGTCTTCATCGAGTATCCGATGATATGCAGCCCGACCTGGTTGAGCGCGCTCTTTGCCGCCATGATCTGAGTGAGGACCGCCTCGCAGTCCTTGCCGGACTCGATCATCGTCTGTAGGCCGCGGACCTGACCCTCAAGGCGCTTGAGCCGATTGATTATCTTGCGGCGTTCCTCTTCATTGGTTATAGGCTTCTGAACAGCGTCAGTCATGATGGTGTCTCCTTGTGTCGCCTTCATGATGGCGTACAATACTTTAGTTCACGCAAATATACCCCCAGGGGGTATGATGGGCAAGAGGCGAGGTACGTGGGCTACTCAAAACTGAAGGGCGCGGCCGACAGTCAGCGCGTCCGCTCGATCAAGCGGGTGCTCTGGAGTATCCTCGGTCTCAACCTGCTCGTTGCCGCTGCCAAGCTCATCTACGGCTTCATCTCCGGTTCCGTCGCCATGACCGCGGACGGTTTCCACTCGCTGTTTGATGGAACCTCGAACGTGATCGGTCTTCTCGGCATGGGGATGGCGGGAAGACCTGCCGATGAGGATCATCCTTACGGTCATCAGAAGTATGAGACGTTCGCATCCGCATTCATCGCGGTGATCCTTCTGGTTGCTGCGTGGAACGTGGGCTCCTCGGCATTCGATAGGCTCATGAATCCGGGTGACGGTCCCCGGGTCGACGCGCTTTCCTTCGTGGTCATGCTGGGTACGCTTGCGGTCAACATCGGCATCACGGTCTATGAACGCCAGGTGGGCCGCAGGCTGGGCAGCGAGATACTCATCGCCGACGCCAGCCATACCGGCAGCGACGTCTTGGTGAGCATCGGAGTCATTGCCGGTCTCATCGCGGTGCGCCTGGGTATTCCCCTCGCCGATCCGGTGATGGGTCTGATCGTTGCCGCAGCCATCGTTGTTGCGGCACTCAAGGTGTTCAAGTCGGCAAACGCGACTCTTTCGGACAAGGCCCGCATACCCACCACCGAGATCTGCGAAGTCGTGCTTAAGGTCGACGGCGTGTTGGGCTGTCATGATATCCGTACCCGCGGAACTGCCAGCGAGGTGTATGTGGATCTGCATATCCAGGTGAATCCCGGTGTGTCTGTCGCCGAGGGTCACGCGGTCGCGGAAGCGGTGGAGAAGGCCGTGGCAGACGGTTTCTCGCGAATCGTGGATGTGATAGCGCATCTTGAGCCGCTGGACGAGTACCAGAAGCAGAAGACCAGGCAACAGACGGTCGAAGGCCTCATATAGCATGCGAGAGACCAGCCCCCCGAAGCTCGTCGGACCCGCAACAGGACCGCATCGCGCGCGAACCGGCTATGCTCTTGCGGTGCTCGCCGCGACCGCATGGGCCACAGGGGGGCTTTCGGCCAAATGGCTGTTCTCTCCCGTCGACGCGACGACTGCCGCATGGCCGTTTCCCCCGTTAGGGCTTGAGATCGACCCGCTGCTTCTCTCGGCGGCCAGGGCGATGCTGTCGTTTATCATGCTTCTCGTCTACCTGCTGATCAGACGCCGGGGAGCTCTCAAGATCGGTGTGAGGGACATTCCATTTCTTGCGGTGTTCGGCGTGGCCGGCCTTGCGCTGGTGCACTTCAGCTACTTCATGACGATCTCGCTCACGAGTGTCGCCACCGCGATCTTGCTTGAGTACCTGGCGCCGATCATCGTCCTTGTCTTCTCGGTGAGTTTCTTGAAGGAGCGACTCACCTGGACGCTGCCGGGGGCCGTGGCGCTGTCTATAGCCGGCTGTGCGCTCATGGTGGGAGTCCTGGGTGATGGCGGCGTTGCGGTGCCGGCGGAGGGGCTCGCCTGGGGTCTGGCGTCGGCCGTGTTCTTCGCCGGCTACACGCTGATGGGGAAGTACGCGTCCACACGGTACTCTTCGTGGACCCTGCTGACGTATGGCCTGGGGTTCGCCGCGCTGTTCTGGGTGATCTACCTGGGTGGCCCCGGAGATGTCATCGTTCTGCTGTCGGACCCCAAGGGGCTGGGAGCTGTGTCCTTTGTGGCGCTCGTCAGCACCATCATCCCTTTCGGAGCGTTTCTGAAGGCACTGCAGTACATAGAGGCGACGAAGGCATCGGTCACTTCCACGCTCGAACCTGTGGTCGCAGGTATCGTGGCTTGGTGGATCTTAGGAGAGGTCCTGACGCCGTTGCAGCTTCTGGGGGGCGTCCTTGTGATAGGAGCGATCATGCTCGCGCAGGCGCCGGTCAGGCAAAGAGGCGTGCTCCCGCCGGTAGGGTGAACGGAATCAGGTTAGCAGCGCAGCCAAAACGAGAATACATGTAGAGTGGTACATAGTTTGCTAGGCCGCGATTCCCGCTGACAGATGAGTGCCCGGAGGACGCAATGGAACTGATCCAGCGCCCCGATCTACGACAGAAGATGACGCTGTCACCCCAGGTCTATCAAGGGCTGGCCATCCTTGCCATGCCCGTGGTCGAGTTGCAGCAGCTCATAGAGACCCAGCTCCTGGAGAATCCGACGCTCGAGGTCGAGGAGTATGAGGACGAATCCGGGGAGAACGAGGACGAGCGCGTTGAAGACAAGGAAGAAGAACGCGCCTGGGATGAATGGCTCGATCAATACGAGGACATCGACGGCAATGAGCCGAGTTCCCCGAAGGACCCGAACACCGAGGAGATCAACTCTGAAGAGTTCGTAGGCGGCGTTCAGACGTTCGGTGACTATCTTCTCGAACAGCTCGGCATGCTCGATATCGAAGACGACGTGGATCGCGCGGCTCGCGCCATCATCGGGTCGCTGGATGACGACGGCTTCTTCGTGAGCGACTGCACCGAGATCGGGATCATCACCGGTGTCCGAGGTGAGACGGTGGAGGTCGCTTTGCGAGTGGTCCAGCAACTGGACCCGCCCGGCGTTGCCGCCCGTGATGTGAGGGAAGCGCTGCGCATCCAGGCGGCCTATCTCGGTTTTGAAAGCCCGCTCCTTCTGGCGGTGATCGACAAGCATCTTGATGACATCGCTGTGAACCATTTTCGCAAGGTGGCACGCGCGGAGCGTGTTGACGAGGATGACGTGCGCGCGGCAGTCGAGCAGCTGCGGCAGCTCAACCCTCGACCCGCGGGGTCGTTCTCGCCGGGGCACGCGCCGGCTTACGTGCTCCCGGATGTCACGCTCCGGCGCTTCGGAGACGAGTGGCTCGTCGTCTCGAACAACGAGGCGGTCCCTGCTCTTCGAGTGAACCCGCGCTACCGGGCGTTGCTCCGTTCCGGTTCCAAGGCAGACGAGGAGACCCGCAAGTACCTCAAAGAGAAGATCCGCTCGGCAGAGTCATTCATGAAGAACGTCGACCGTCGGCGTGACACTGTGAGCCGCATCGCCGAGATCATCCTCGAGGTCCAAGACGAGTTCTTCCGGGACGGGAAGGGCGATCTGCGTCCCCTGCGTCTTGAAGACGTCGCGATGGAGATCGGAGTGCACCTGTCCACTGTGAGCCGTGGCGTGACCGGGAAGTACATGGCAACGCCCTACGGCCTGTTCGAGCTGAAACACTTCTTCTCGGGCGGCTATCGCACCTCGTCCGGGATGGACGTAGCAGCCACCACCGTGAAGCAGCGTATCAAGGACCTGCTTGCAGACGAGGCTCCGCAGAAGCCCCTCTCGGATCAGAAGCTTGCGGAAGCGCTTGCCGAAGAGGGCGTTCCTGTCGCCCGCAGAACCGTTGCGAAGTATCGCGAAGAGATGGGTATCGAGCCTTCTTGGGCTCGGAAGCGTCGATGACGCAGGGCGGCCGCGTTCTTCCTCCGCAGATCCCCCACAGCGAGGCCCCGAAAGAGCGCTCCGGGAGCATCGTTCGGGATGTCGCCCTGATCGTGATCTTGCTCGGTGTCATCACCGTGTTGCATCTGTTCACCAACACGAGTCCCGGCGCTATGAGCATGCATATGCTGTATCGCCGCTTGTACTACCTGCCCATCATGTACGCGGGATTCGTCTTCGGCCGGCGGGGCGGCCTGATCACCGCGCTGGCAGCCAGCCTGTTGTTTGCTCCGCACGCGCAGCTGTCCTTGGGTGGACTGTTCGGTGCGAACATCGACAATCTGTACGAGATCGTGATGTACATCGCTGTGGGTTCCTTGTTCGGCTGGCTTCGTGACTTGGAGGAAGTGAAGACGGCCGATCTCCGACAGGTCAGCAGCCAGCTTGAGGACGCATATCGCAAGCTTGAAGAGCGCGCCATTCAGCTGATCAACATCCAGGATTACACGCAGTCGATCCTGCGCTCGATCACGTCCGGCGTTATCACCGTTGGTCCGGACGGTTCTGTAGCCACGGCCAACCCTGCCGCCGAACGCATGCTCGGGATGCGCGAGGTGGATATGGTGCCCCGGAGGATAGGCATGCTGTTCTCTGATGACGGCGGTCTGGACCAAGACGTCGCCAAGGTGCTGGAGGGACGATTGCCCCGTATGGTCCGCGATGTGCGCATGGTCTCTCGCGCGGGTCGGACACTACACGTTCAGCTGTCGACATCTCGTATGCGGGATATCGACGGCAGGATACTGGGAGCTGTCGTGACGCTGGAGGACGTCTCTGAGGTCAAGGCGTTGACCGATCAGCTCATAAGGGCCGACCGACTGGCGGCAATGGGCGAGCTTACGGCGGGTGTGGCGCATGAGGTCCGCAATCCACTCGGCATCATCAGGGCTTCGGTACAGCTGCTGGAAGACCCGGATTCGGGTCCCTTGAGGACCAGTGAGGCTGCGTCTGTCATCAAGCAGGAGATCGATCGTCTCGATAGAGTCATCAAGGCGCTCCTTGACTTCGGAAGACCGTCCAGGCCCACTCTGATGGCGACAGCCGTGACGGACGTGCTCTCCGATGTGGTGCTGTTCACCCGTCGCTTCGCCAGCCAGTCGCATGTGCAGATCGAGGAGCAGTATCCTGAGCGGCTACCTGATGTGATCGCGGATGCGGACCAGCTCAAGCAGGTGTTCGTCAATCTGATCTCCAACGCGGTCCAGGCTATGGAGGACACCGGAGGGACGATTCGAGTGAAGGTCGATACAGACGATGCCTTTGTCTCGGTGAGCATCATCGACGATGGTCCGGGGATCGACACAGAGGACCTCTCGAAGGTGTTCGACCCGTTCTACTCCACGCGTGATGCCGGTACCGGGCTTGGGCTTACCATGGTACATAGGATCGTCGACGACCATAACGGGCATATCGAAGTGGCGAGCGAGCCTGGAACGGGGACGCGGTTCACGGTCTCGCTGCCAGTCTCTCAGGATGGGAGTGTGAGTCGGTGAAGAAGAGAGTCCTTATCGCGGACGATGAGAAGAACATGCGCTGGGTTCTCGGACAGTCCCTTGAAGCCGAGGGCTACGAGGTCGTAACGGCATGCGACGGCAAAGAAGCCCTTTCTTCGGTCGCCGAGATGCTTCCCGATATCATGATCCTCGACCACAAGATGCCTGCTCCGGACGGTATGGAGGTCCTGCGGCGCCTGCGGGCCAAAGGGTATACGTTCCCGGTGATCATGCTCACCGCGCATGGGAACGTCCAGACGGCCGTCGAGGCCATGAAGGCCGGTTCCAGCGAGTACCTCACAAAGCCGTTCGATCTGGACGAACTCAAGATCAGCATCGAAAAGGCGCTGAAGATGAGCGAACTGGCTGCCGAGGTCTCGCGCTTGCGTGAGGAGCTGGACAAAGACTACGACATCGAAGGCATCGTGGCACAGGACCCGGCGACGCTCAGCGTTCTGGAGACCGTGCGCAAGGTGGCGCCCACGGTCGCTACCACGATCATCTACGGTGAATCCGGAACCGGGAAGGAGCTGGTGGCGCGGGCGCTGCACCGTCTGTCCGACCGCGCCGACAAGCCGTTCATCTCTGTCAGCGCCGGTGCGCTTCCGGAGACACTGCTTGAGAGCGAGCTGTTCGGTTACGAGAAGGGGGCCTTCACCGGCGCCATGACGGCCAAGCCCGGCCGCTTCGAGATGGCGAACGGCGGCACGCTGTTCCTCGACGAGATCGGAGACATCTCTCCCGCCGTGCAGGTGAAGCTCTTGCGGGTGCTGCAGGAGCGCACGTTCGAGCGTCTCGGCGGGACCCGGTCCATCGAGGTCGATGTGCGCGTTGTCGCAGCCACCAACCAAGATCTGCAGCAGCTGATCGCTGACGGTTCGTTCCGAGAAGACCTGTTCTACAGGCTCAGTGTCGTGCCTGTGTCCTTGCCGCCGCTGAGGCAGAGGAAGTCAGATGTGCCGCTCCTGGTCGCGCACTTCCTTGAGAAGTTCAACGTGAAGGACAAGACAATCACACCCGAGGCCATGCAGCTGCTTGTCGATTACCAATGGCCGGGCAACATCCGTGAACTTGAGAACACGATCGAGCGGATCGCGATCCTCGCCCAGGGAGAGTCCATCGGTGTAGAGGACCTACCAGCGGAGGTGAGGGCCGGAGTGCGTACATGCGACCTTGGCGCCCGCTGCTTCATTCTCCCCGAAGGCGGACTGGATCTGGAGGAGGTCGAGCTCGACCTCGTCAAACAGGCCCTGGATCGCGCCGGTGGTGCGGTTCCGAAGGCCGCGAAGCTGCTGGGTCTCACCACAAAGACGCTCGAAGCCCGCATGGAGAAGTACGGTCTGTAGCGCGGACGATCGCTGACGCGAGATTCCGCCTGCTACAGCTGACGGGGTACCTTACCGTTGGCACAGCCCTTGCAATTCATATGCGTCGGCACCGACCCACAAGGAATGGACGGCGAGGATGCGCACGAGGAGATTACTGCTCACTGTAGTGAGTCTGCTCGTCGCTGCAGGCCTCATGGTAGGTCTGCTCCTTCTGGTCAACGCCGAGTCGGGTTTCTCGGGATGCACCGGTACCACTGCGTACGGCTGGATGGCGCTATTGCTCGCCGCCTCGATCATAGGTGGCCTGGCCTGGGTGCTTCTGGGTCAGGAATCCGGGAGCGACAGGCCCGGCTCGTCTGCTGCGGTGCCCTGTCCATCATGCGGCGGTGACGTCCTGTGCGAGTGGCGCCTGTGCCCGCACTGTGGTGTGATGCTGGACTTGACCCCGACTTCGAATACCAGCGACCCCGCTCCACAAAGATAACCAACGAAGGGGTATCTGTTGAATACCTGGTCCTATCTGCTCTTAGGGTTAGCAACGAGTGTCCACTGTGTGGCAATGTGCGGTGGACTTGTGTTGACGTATGCCGTGAAGGGTGAAGACGTCGGCACGATTCCGCAGCGTTTGAAGCCACATCTGGCGTATCAGTCCGCGAAGATCATCAGCTACATGCTGGTAGCGGTCCTGCTCAGCGCTCTGGCCTCGCTTGCCGGTTCCGCGTTGGACATCACCGGGATACGTAACTGGATCATGGTGGTCGCGGGTGTCTACATGGTGCTTCTGGGACTCACCATGACAGGGGCGTTCCCGGCGCTGCGGCGATTGACGCCGCGCCCGCCGCAGTTCCTTGTGAGCGCGTTGACAAAGAACCGGCGCAAAGCCATCCGGGAGGTTGCCGAAGGCGACGTCGGGCTGGGTACGCCTATCACGTTCGGCCTGCTCACCGGACTGATGCCCTGCGCACCCCTGATCGCTGCACAGGCAGGTGCCCTGAGTGCGCCATCACCGCTTGAGGGTGCTGTGCTGATGTTCGCTTTCGGTCTCGGGACGGCGCCGCTCATGCTGGTCTTCGGCGTGGCCACTTCCGCCCTGAGCGGCGCGTTCAAGCGAAGGATGCTTGTTGTCGCAGCACTGGTGGTGATGGTCTTCGGACTCGTCATCCTGAATCGCGGAGCCATGCTCGTGGGCTCTCCGGTCACTTTTCAATCGGTCGCACGGACGGCTACAGGCGCGGAGACATCGCAAAGCGATGGCTATGTCGTTGGTGCCGACGGCATCGCCGAGGTGAAGCTGACCATCCGTAACACGCGCTTCGAGCCCGAGGTCCTCAATATCCCGGCTGACAGGCCGGTGAGGATACTGGTGGATCGCCAGGAGGGCAATGCATGTTCCGAGCAGATCGCGTTGCCGCAACTCGGTGTCTTGCAAGACGTCGGGGCGTTTGCTGTGACGCCGGTCGAGTTGCCTCCAACGCCTGAGGGTACGTATACGCTTACATGCGGTATGGGCATGATGTCGGGCCAGTTGGTGGTGGGAGGCGCTACAAGCGGCACCGGACCCCTGGTCGCGGCAGTGGCGGGTGCAGGGGTTCTGGGAGTCTTGCTGTATGTGTTCCGACGCCGGCTGGGCGGAGTTACGAAGTAGTCAGAATCGTTCGTGTTGACGCTGCTAAGGAGTTTCAGATGGCCGAGAAGATCACCAGGCGTTTTGAGACGACGGGCATGCATTGCCCGTCATGCTCGATGCTTATCAAGATGAGCCTGACCGACCTTGATGGCATGGAGTCTGCCGATGTCGATCATCGTAGTGGGATAACCACCGTCCGATTCGACCCGGAGAAGCTAAGCGATGACGATATCGTCGGCGAGATAGTGAAGGCTGGCTACGGGGCCAAGCCGCTGGCTGGCTGACGCACACCGATTGAAGGGATCTACCTGCTATGGATACCAACAAAACGAACGATCCCGGTCTTGATGAGCCGGCTGCGAACCGGAGTACATGGAGCATTGTGTTTGTCGCTCTGGCGGCGCTTGTCCTGCTCTTTGTGGGAGTACTCGCGTTTGTCTCCTCGCAGCCTGCTGACGCCGCAGTCTCCCCGGAGGGTGTGTCGGCGGATGTTGCCAGCACCTGCGACGGTATTTGCTGCGGCAATGGAGAGGATATCCCTGCAGCAACGGGGGAGGCGCGTGTGGAAGGTGACGTCCAGCGCATCGACGTGGACGTCTCGAAAGGTTATTTCGACCCCTCACAGATCACTCTGGAGTCCGGGATGCCTGCAGAGATAGTTTTCGGAACGGGGAGCGGATGTATGGCCGAGGTGATGTTTGAGGACTTCGGGATCCTCGAGGACCTCAGGAATGGTGGTACCACGATCAGTCTTCCCGCCATGGAGCCCGGGATCTATGAGTTCTCGTGCGGGATGAGAATGGTCTACGGCTCGCTCGTAGTGAAATAGGAGAAAGCTGATGTCGCACGGTATCTCAGATAGGCGCCGCTACTCACTAACAGTCGACGGAATGCACTGTCCTTCGTGCGAGAAGCTGCTGTCCATGAAGCTGTCGGAACTCGGCTGGGCCAGCGACATCGATGCCGATTCCGAGAGTGGCACCCTCAGTGTCGTTGCCGATCCACGTGACTTCGATCTGGCCGCCCTGCAAGAAGCTGTGACGCAGGCAGGCTATTCGCCTGCGGAGTCAGTCGAAGAAGTCGAGATCTCGGGGCAGCCTTCTGCCGATGCGACCGCATCATCGGATCCGGAGTCATGTGACGACGGTGAGGCGACCGACTGCCCGGTGTTGCCAACACCGGAGCCGCATGAGGACCGGGTGGACGATGTCTCGTTCGCGGTGACAGGGATGACGTGCGCGTCGTGTGCCGCCGTCATCGAGAAGACCCTCTCGAAGCGCGAGGGTGTGGACATGGCAGCCGTGAACCTCGCTGCCGAGAAGCTGCGCGTCCGCTTCGACCCGGCCATGATCGATCGAGACGCTATCGTGCAGGCGGTCGCTGATGCAGGATACGGTGCTTTGCCGCTGGACGCTGAGACCACCGCGCAGGTCGGTAAGGTCACGCTTGCGATCACGGGAATGACGTGTGCTTCCTGTGCCCAGATCGTGGAGAAGGTTCTAGGCAGACTCGATGGCGTCACATCGGCGCAAGTCAATCTTGCAGCCGAGACGGCCGTAGTGGAGTTCGACCCGACGATCATCGGGCCGGATGAGCTTATCGTCGGGGTCGAACAAGCCGGCTATGCAGCCACGCTGGTCGTGGAGCGAGCGGGTCTGGATGGTCCCGACGACGTCCAGCGTGAGGCCCAGGAGGCTTTTGCGCGGCACCAGAAGCACCTTCTCGTCTTCAGCGCTTCGTTGGCTATCCCGCTCTTCCTGATCGCCATGGTGCCACCTTTCATGATGGTGGTTCCTGAGTGGGTTGCAGGACTGTGGGGAGTCACGGACGAGCGTGGTGTGATGTTCGTTCACAAGCTGCTGATGCTGGCTTTGGCCACTCCGGTGCAGTTCATCGCCGGTGCTCAGTACTACCGTGGTTTCTGGCACGCCATCAAGCAGCGCGCGGGCAACATGGACACTCTTGTCGCCATCGGTACTTCGGCCGCCTATCTCTACAGTCTGGCCGCCACCTTCTGGCTGCATGATCAGCCGGTGTTCTATGAGACATCGGCTCTACTGATCACCTTCGTGCTTCTCGGTAAGTCCCTCGAGGCGAGAGCGAAGGGCAGGACGTCAGACGCCATCAAGAAGCTCATGGGGCTGGCCGCCAAGACAGCGCGCGTTCTTCGTGGGGGCGCCGAGGTCGACCTGCCTATCGAGCAGGTCGTCGTAGGGGACCTGGTCATCGTTCGACCCGGCGATAAAGTGCCGGTCGACGGGGTGCTGACGCAAGGCTCGTCGTCGGTCGATGAGTCGATGCTCACGGGGGAGTCTATTCCTGTTGAGAAGCAGGTGGGCGATGAGGTGATAGGCGCCACGATCAACGGGCTGGGCAGCTTCCGTTTTCGCGCCACGAAGGTAGGAGCCGACACAGCGCTGGCGCAGATCGTAAGGCTTGTCGAGGACGCTCAGGGTTCCAAAGCTCCGGTTCAAAGATTCGCCGACAGGATATCTGCGGTGTTCGTGCCCGCGGTGGTCTCGGTGGCTGTGCTGACGTTCGTGTTCTGGATGGTCCTGGGCCCAAAGATCTTCGGCGTCATGCCCGATCCTGCCGCGTGGCCTCTCGTCTTCGAGCCCATCCTGGCTGCCGCCGCGGCCAGCGGCTGGTTCGTCGCGGCGCTTCTGGCCGGAACAGCCACTGTCGTCATCGCATGCCCCTGTGCTCTTGGTCTGGCCACCCCCACCGCGATCATGGTGGGGACGGGTAAGGGCGCCGAGAACGGCGTCCTCATCAAGAGCGGTGAGGCGCTAGAGACCTCCTACCGCGTTGATGCGATCATCTTCGACAAGACCGGGACTCTGACGCACGGTCGTCCTGTGGTCACCGACGTCGAGCTGCTTGCCGGTCATGACACGCGACGCATCCTGGGACTCGCGGCCGCATTGGAGCGGTCCAGCGAGCACCCTCTTGCCGAGGCTATCGTCTCTCACGCGCAGGACGAAGGCGTCGACATCCAAGGCGTGGAGGGCTTCTCGGCAGTTCCCGGTCATGGTGTTGAGGGCACGGTCTCCGGGACGCGGGTCGTCTTGGGAAACCGCAGGTTGATGGCTCGCGAGGGCATTGATGTGGCGCCATATGAGGATCGGATATCCACGCTTGAGGCCGAAGGCAAGACGGTCATGATCGTGGGAGTCGGTGCGCAGAAGGCCGCCGGTCTGATCGCGGTCGCCGATACCGTCAAAGGTGGCTCTGCAGAGGCCGTCGTGTTGCTTGAGCGAATGGGTGTGTCGGTCTACATGGTCACCGGTGACAACCGCAAGACCGCCGAGGCCATCGCGCGTCAGGTGGGTATCGCCCCCGACCACGTCTTGGCCGAGGTGCTTCCGGAGCACAAGGCCGAGGAGGTGGCGGCGCTGCAGGCGGAGGGTCTCGTGGTCGCAATGGTGGGCGATGGCATCAACGACACGCCTGCATTGGCGCAAGCCGACGTCGGCATCGCGATGGGTGCCGGGACCGATGTGGCGATGGAGACCGGTGGCATCGTCCTCATCCGCAACGATCTGAGGGACGTGGTGACCGCCATACAGCTGTCGCGCGCGACGATGCGCAAGATACGCGGCAACTTCGTATGGGCTTTGGGCTACAACACATTGGGGATACCGTTGGCTGCAGTGGGTATCTTGTCCGGGGCGCCTTGGATCGCGGGCGCAGCGATGGCGTTCTCAAGCGTGAGCGTCGTGACGAACTCGCTCCTTCTCAAACGCTTTCGTCCGGTGGGACGCTAGGGGCATACCTGTTAGGGTATGCTTATCATCAGTGAGCAGGGTCCGACCCGCACGACGCGTGTCCGGTGTGGGGTGACATTCCTACCAGGGGAGCGGTGCAGTATATGGAGGCAAGTTCGATCACGCTGTTGAGTGCGTTCGTCGGTGGCCTGCTGTCGTTTCTGGCGCCCTGTGTGCTGCCGCTGATCCCGGGATACCTGTCGTTCATGACGGGCATGTCGAACGCGGAACTGAAGGACTCCCGTTCCAGTGGAATGGGCCGGGTGATGGTTCCGGCACTCTTGTTCACCGCCGGCTTCTCATCGGTGTTCATCCTGATAGGTGCAGCTGCCGGAATGGCCAGTCGCACCCTTGGGCCTGTGTTGAGCCGATACGATCAGGTCCTGCAGTATGCTGCGGGAGCCGTTGTGGTTCTCATCGGCGTGTTCATGCTGGGCCTCATCAAGATTCCCTGGCTTTATGGCGAGGCCCGTTTCGAGATGGGCAAGACACGTCGTTTCGGCCGCGGAGCGGCGTTTGTGATGGGCCTTGCCTTTGGCTTCGGCTGGACACCGTGTGTGGGCCCGATTCTCACGGTGATCCTCGGCCTTGCCGCCCAGACCGGTGATACTCTTCGTGCTGCCGTCCTGCTCGCGGCCTACTCGGCCGGATTGGCCCTGCCCTTCCTCCTCACTGCTGCGTTCTTCGGTAAGATGACGACCACGCTGCAGTGGTTCACGCGCCACTCGATCGCCATCAACCGGACTGCCGGCGTCATACTGATCATCATGGGGTTGCTCATCTTCACGGGGCAGCTCGGTCGCCTCTCATCGTTGATGCTGGAGATCTTCCCGTTCTTGAGCGCGCTGGGGTGATCGTTTCATTGTTCGGGTCGCCTGTGTGGACTAGGATGAAGTCCTAGGCAGCGATACGACAGGCGGAACGATGCGTTTCTTGCGCCCTCGCACACAGAGCCTGACGCAGAGATTCGGTTTGCTGGTTGCGGCACTGATCGTATCCGCGACCGTGCTGCTGGGTCTGTCTGCCGCTTCAGGTGTCTATCAGATGGCGCAGCGCGAGGAATCGGCGCGGCATCGTGCGTATCTTGATGTGGCGACCCAGCAGATCGAGAATCGGCTGAGTGTCGCTCGACGGGTCGTCACGTCGCTGAGAGCCAGCGAATCGCTTACTGCCGGTGATGCCGCGGCGATCGACAGCGTCGTCTCCAACACCGTGCTGGATAATGCCGAATACATCGCCCTGCTCTGTGTCGTAAGCGACGACGGGACGCTTGTCGCATCTTTTCCCGGAGATCCCGGACTCGGCGCTGGGGAGCTTGTCTCTATCACGAGCGGCGTCGTTGGCCAGGCGAGCGCCAGTCTTGTCTGGCGTCCGTCATCCGACGACGAGCCCGGACAGCTGTGGGAGGTCTTGCCGTTTCTGTATCGATCCGGCGACCGGGGCTTCCTCATGGCGCGCCTGGATACTGAGCCCATCGACTCCGCGCTTCAGCAGGTGGCAGATGCCCGCAACGGCCCCATGATGGCCATCTTGACCGCAGCGGGGTCTCCCGTCTTCGCCACAGGGGGTGTCGACGTATTCGCTGGCGGAGACTTCACCTATCAGGAGACGGAGGGTGAGCGTCAGGCCGAGGTCTCGGTAAGCATGGCTGACGGTAGTCGTTATGAGGGATTCCAGACCGTGCTGGGCGGTTCACCGGGCTGGCAGTTGGTGGTCTTGGAGTCCTCGGAGACCGCAGTGAGTGAGACTTGGTCTGCTCTACGGCCAGCTGTCTTGACGTGGTCGGCCACCGCCGTGTTCATCCTGGTCACTGCGTTGGGGATGGTCACCTGGCTGGTGCGCCCGTTGCGTGATCTTGAGAGAAGAGTGAACGCGGTGGCCCGCGGAGCGTACACGGACCCCATCCGTGTGACCCGTCAAGACGAGATCGGCCGCCTGCTGGAGGCGTTCAACTCGGTGGCCGCGCGTCTTGATCGCATGCATGACGTGTCGCAAGTCCTTGCACGCTCGTCGGAGCGCGAAGAGGTGCTCGACGGAATCCTCGTCTCGGTAAGCCACATGCTCAACTCGGCCGACGTCGACATCTTGCTTCTCACCGAAGACGGGAGAGAGCTCGAGCTGACTCGCGCAAGTGGCGCGTTGTTCGGACGGGTGGGAACCCGGTTGCCAAGGGACACGTCGCGTTGGCTTACCCACGCTATCCGCAACGGGGGAGCGATGCGCTACGAGGGCGACCCGGCGCAAGACGTGCTCCTGGTGCATCACGGTGCGCATGATCTTGACGCGTTGGCGGCTCCGCTTGTGGTCGGGCTGGATACCCTCGGGCTGATCGTGGTGGTGCGGTCCGGCGAGCGTTTCAGCGATGCGGAGTTCGAGATGCTCCGATCCTTTGCGGCGCAGTCCTCGGTCGCAGTCCACAACGCCCGACTGTTCGGCGAGGAGCGCCGGTCACGCCGTGAAGCCGAAGTCCTGCTCACCGTCGCCGAGCGAATCGCGCGTACGGGAGAGCTGGATGTGGCGATCGATGAGGTGCTTGCCGTCGAGTCGGACCTGTTCGGCATGCAGAGGCGTCTGGTGGCGATCTTCGATCGGAAGGAGTACGGACTACCTCCGAGCGAGGAGCCCGAACTGGAGGCGCGACTCGTCGAGGCGTGGACGACTCTGTTCGCGCAGGACTTCGACGCACACGCGGGAGCGCGCGTCATGTTCCTTGTCGGTGACTCGGCGGCAGACAGCCTCAAGTCCTTCATGGGAGAGATGGGCGTCGTCAGCATGGTCCTCACTGCCCTGGTGGTGGACGATGAGCTGGTGGGGTTGCTGGTAGTCGGCTCCCCGGATACCGTCGTGCGCGTGACTCCGCGACAGGTACGTGTTGCCGAGGTCATCGGCACACAGCTCTCGCTGGCGTTGCAGAACGAGATGTTGTTCGAGAAGGCCAAACTGCGCGCCGACAACCTGGAGACGGTGTTCCGCATCAGCCAGGCCGTGAGCTCGTCGCTGCAGAGCAAGGTCGTGCTCAACCGGGTACTGGATGTCGTGCAGAAGATCTTCTCGGCGGATGCGGTCATCTTGATGACCTACGACACCGATCGCAGGACGCTTATGGTGCCGATGGCGCGCGGACTGCTCCACCGGGACCTGGTGGATGCGGAGTTCACCCCGGGCGAAGACCTGCCCGGCCGGGTCTTCGTGACCAAGCAGCCCGAGCGGTACGACTCGCTTGACGGCGTCGATACCTATCTCGCACGCGTTGCGACCGGTCAGGGACTGGAGTCGCTTCTCGTCGTGCCGCTTCTGGCGCGTGGTAGGAGCATCGGCGTTCTCAGCGTGATGGCGCGAGGCAAGTCGGCCTTTAGAGATGAAGACATGGAGCTTCTGCGTACGTTCGCCGCCCAGGCGTCTCTGGCGATCGACAATGCGAGCATGTTCAGCCGTGAGCACCACGTGGCAAACGTCCTCCAGCAAAGCATCCTGCCCACACAGCTTCCGCAGATCGAGGGATTGGACTCCAGCAGCATCTACCTGCCTGCCGGTACGGAGGCCGAGATAGGCGGAGACTACTACGACCTGTTCAAAGCGCCGGATGGGCGAGTCGTGATGGCCATCGGCGACGTCTGCGGGAAGGGCGTCTCGGCGGCCACGAAGACATCGATGCTCAAGTACGCTGTGCGGGGCATGGTCGTGGCAGGAATGGAACCCGCAGCCCTTCTGCGAGAGGTCAACAAGATGCTCGTGGAGTCCGGTGATGTGTCAGATATCGTCACGCTCTGGATCGGTTTTCTCGATATAGAGGGTCGGCGATTGATGTACGCGAACGGGGGGCATCCTGCCGCGCTGTTGCTGCATCCGGCGGACAGGACGTTGGAGCGTCTGTCCACGACCGGGGCGCTGCTCGGCGCGGTTGCAAACGCTGAGTATGATCAGTGCGTGGTCGACTTCGAAGCAGGGGCCACCCTGTTGTTGTACACGGACGGGGTCACCGAAGCGCGCAACAAGAATCGTTTCTTCGGTGAAGGCCGGGTTCGCCGGGCACTCAAGCCCGGTGGATCTGCTGCGGTGGTCGCTCAGCGGCTGTTGGCGCAGGTGCAGCGGTTCTCAAGCGGAGAGTTGCGCGACGATGCGGCTATTCTCGCTGTGCGTATACTGGCAGGCGGTGATCCCCCGGTTGTTTCATCGCAGTGACCGTGGGGGAACTACGGCTCAAGGCGATGCGGTGTTGAAAGGGCGATAACGTGGAAATGACGATCGAACGCGGCACCGACGCATCGGTTTGCGTCGTTCGGCTTCGCGGTGAGATCGACATCTCAACGGTTCCCGGCCTCCGTAGCTCTATAGAGTCGGTCGTGCTAGCGGGATGCGTGAACGTCGTGCTTGACCTTGCTGAGGTGGTCTATGCCGACAGTTCTGCTCTGGGACTCATCGTGTGGCTCGACCACCTTCTCGATCCCAGGCATGGCAAGTTGGTTCTAGCCAGTCCTTCACGTGATGTCGCGCGGGTTCTGGAGCTTTCGGGGCTCGTCGGGTTGGCGCCCACGATCGTGGCCGCAGCAGACGTCGCGGCGGCCGTGAACGGGTTCGATCTCTCATCTGCGCCGAGCGAGTCGTTGTGGGAGGACTCGTTGTTGTTGCACGCCGACGTCGAGGCGCTTCCCGGAATCCGGGCGCAGGTCTGCGACATGCTCAAAGATATCGAGATCTCTGATGCTTCGATGTTCGACATCCGGGTCGCTGTCGGTGAAGCTCTGGCGAACGCCGTGAGGCATGGGTCGCCGGGGGGGCATGATGACGACGTGCTTGTTTCTGTCTCGGTCTTCGAGGATCGGGTGGCGATCAAGATCACAGACAGCGGTGCTGGTTTTGACGGGTCCGCAAACGCCGACGGTGACTTGTACGCCGCTTCCGGTCGGGGAGTCATGTTCATGCGAGCCCTCATGGACCAGGTGGAGTTCTGTGCAGCACCGGGAGGGGGTACTGCGGTCACCCTTGTGAAGCATCTGGACGCCGGTTCCGGTTCGAAGTAGGTGCTTTGGGGTTCAGACATGTTCATCTTAGTGCGCGAAGCGGGTGATACGGTATGCTCTTGTAGTGATGCCCCCGCGTCGAGCGATACGGAGGTCTCGATGGAGCTCAAGGATGCACTTCGCGCCCGGCATTCGGTGCGCGTGTTCTCGAACGAGCCTGTGGACGAGTCGGTTGTTCGTGAGTTGATCGAGTATGCGACCCTTGCCCCGTCCACGTTCAATCTGCAGCCGTGGCACTTCCATGTGGCTACAGGCGCTTCACGCGACGCCGTCAATCAGGTGATCGCGCAAACCACGCAGTACCTACGGGAGTACGTCGACAAGATCGGTCCTGAAGCAGTGGACATGGCCGCTCGCTTCTATGCGGATCTGGGAGGGGCGCCGGTCGTGATCGGCATTTCTGCGCCGGTCATACAGGACGCGCTCATCGATTCCAGCAATATCTGCCTCTCGATCGGGGCATGCATCGAGAATTTCTTGCTCCTTGCGATGGAAGCGGGACTCGGCGCTTGCAACCTTTCTGTGCCGGAGTGGGTGGCGAGCGATCTTATGGAGACGTTCGGTGTCCCTGAAGGTCGAGCACTGATCTCGATCATGATCTTGGGCGTTCCCGACGAGGTCCCGGTGGAGCATGAGCATCAGTCCGACGTTATCACCTGGTTGCGCTGAGAATCGTGCTCAAGGCGGTCTTCTTCGACGTAGGCAACACCTTGATCTTTCCGTTTCCAAGCGTGCCCGAGGTCTGCCGTGATGTGCTTGCTCAGGCGGGGCACTTCCATGATCTTGATGCCATCGATAGTCTGATGCCCCTCATCGATGCCTACTATGAAGACCGGTATCGTGCCGATGACACCTTCTGGACCGACGAGGAGGAGACATCCGGAGTCTGGGTGGGCATGTATTCACTCCTCTGCCGACGATTGGGCATCGAGGAGAGCGCTTCGGTACTGGCACGCAGAGTGTATGACCAGTTCGGCCTCACGGAGCGTTGGCGAGCCTACGAGGATGTCGCCCCTGCCTTCGAGCGGCTGCACGCGCGTGGACTCAAACTCGGCATCATCTCCAACTGGGACAGTCGCCTCGTAGGACTGATGGATGGACTCGGTCTTTCGACTCATCTCGGATCCGTCGTGTCCTCGGCAGACGTGGGCTTGCGAAAGCCCGACCCGAGGATATTCGAGCTGGCGTGTTCAAGACTGGGCATTTTGCCTTCAGAGGCGGCACATGTGGGGGATCACCACTACGCCGACGTGCTTGGGGCCCGCGCGGTCGACATGCAGCCCGTCCTGATCGACAGGCACGACAACGGACCTGCCGCGGTGGGCCCCCGTCCCATCACCACGTTCGATTCCCTTGAGGCCGAACTAGGACTCTGACCGTTTGTGGTAGCGGGTGTTTGCCCGCGGTATCATGCTGAGGTGCGCCCTGAGGCGCCGATCTGCCAAGGAGGGCACATGGCCATCAAC
>JBFHJN010000023.1:0-36154 GCA_041595875.1 Coriobacteriia bacterium | reverse complement strand
CGGCTCTGTTGTGGTCTCGCCGTTGGGCGAGGTCGTTGCCGGGCCGCTGTGGGACGAAGAGGGGATCTTGTACGCGGAGATCGACCTTGAACAGGTCTCCCGCGCCAAGCTGGACTTCGACCCGGTGGGCCACTACGCCCGCCCGGACGTGTTCCGACTCACGGTGGACGAGCGGGAGAAGCGCGCGGTGGAATTCGAATAAAGGGGGACAAACACCGTATCGGTCGTGACGTCTGAGGGAGGCGCATCATGAGGGTACTGGCGCGCGGGCGGAGAGTCGCACCGCTGCTTGTGCTGCTTGCGGTCGCCCTGCTTGCGGGCTGCGGCGCCGCTGATGATACGGCTGTGTCCGATACGGAGGCCACTGGGGCGCCGAGCGGGGAAGAGGGAACACCTCATGCCAGTGCGGGGATCGACTACGCCACGCTTCTGACGCCTGCCGATGTGGAGCAGGTCTCCGGCCTCTCGGGGCTTGTGACTGTAGCGTATGACCCCACGGTGGGCGCCGGAGGCAACGTGAACATCGCCGAGGCCGACGGCCAGCTCGTGGCCATGCTCATCGTGCAAGACGCGCCGTTCTACGACGTATGGAAGTCCGACGGCGAGACGTTCCTGCGCGAGTACGAGCCTGCCGTGGGAGAGGAGTCTTTCATCGGCCCCGCTGAGTCGGTCACGACCGACTCCTACATCTTCGGGTTCAGACAGGGCGAGTATGCCGTGGTGGTGGATACGTTCTTCCGGGTGCAGGGCGCGACGAAGATCCTCTCGGTAGAGCAACTCGCTGAACTCGCGAGGATCGTCTCGTCACGCCTCTGACACCCGGGGCGGCTACACTGCCTCGTCGAACGCTTCCGTGAACTGGCTGTTGTACAGGTCGCAGTAGAAGCCTTCTGCCGCGAGCAGCTCTGGGTGCGTGCCATGCTCGATGATCTGGCCTTCGTTCATCACGAGGATGAGGTCGGCATCCCGGATCGTTGAGAGCCGGTGTGCGATCACGAAGCTGGTGCGGTTCTTCATGAGCCTGGTCATCGCGCTTTGGATGAGCGCTTCTGTACGCGTGTCGACCGAACTCGTGGCCTCGTCCAGGATGAGGATCCTCGGATCAGCCAGGAACGCCCTGGCGATGGTCAGCAGCTGGCGCTGACCTGCCGAGATGTTGGAGCTCTCGTCGTCCAGGATGGTGTCGTAGCCCTCGGGTAGAGTGCGCACGAAGTGGTCGACGTGTGCTGCCTTCGCTGCCTCCACCAGGTGCTCCTCGGTGGCCTCTTCCCGGCCGTATGCGAGGTTCTCCCTGATGGTGCCCTTGAACAGCCATGTGTCCTGCAGCACCATGCCGAAGGTCTTGCGAAGGTCGTTGCGGGTCATGTCGCGGGTGTCCACGCCGTCCACCAGGATGGAGCCGCCACCGATCTCGTAGAAGCGCATGAGCAGGTTGACCAGCGTGGTCTTGCCGGCGCCGGTAGGACCGACGATGGCCACGGTCTGGCCAGGCCTTGCCTCAAGGCTCAGGTTCTCGATGAGCGGCGTCTCGGGATCGTAGCTGAAGGAGACGTCGTCGAACTCCACGTGTCCCTCCACGCGCTCGAGGCGCACCGGCGTCGTGGTGTCGGGACGCTCTTCTGCGGCGTCAAGCAGTTCGAAGACGCGTTCTGCTGAGGCGACCGTGGACTGCAGCGTGTTGGCGATGCTAGCTGTCTGCACGATGGGCTGCGTGAACTGACGCGAGTACTGGATGAACGCCTGGACGTCACCCAGGGAGATGCGACCCTGCGCCACACGCAGACCGCCGATGACGGCGATGCCCACGTAGTTGAGGTTGTTGAGGAAGCTCAGCGACGGCATGATCGTGCCCGAGATGAACTGCGCCTTGAAGCTGGCGTCGTAGAGAAGCTCGTTCTCGCGGTCGAAGACCTCTATGGCCTCTTCCTGGTGACCGAACACCTTCACCACGCCGTGTCCGGAGAACATCTCCTCTACGTGGCCGTTAAGCGTACCCGTGCGTTCCCACTGAGCCGCGAACTGCTTCTGCGACTGCTTGGCGATACCCATGGTGACCACAAGGCTGAGCGGGATGACCAGCAATGAGATGCCGGCCAGAAGCGGGCTGATGGAGAACATCATGATGAGCACGCCGATGATGGTGAACACCGCCGTGATGATCTGGGTCGCCGCTTGAGACAACGTGTTGGAGATGTTGTCGATGTCGTTGGTGACCCGGCTGAGCGTGTCACCGCGCGGGTTGTCGTCGAAGTACTTGAGCGGCAGAGACGCGAGCTTCTCGTCGGCCTCTTTGCGCAATGCATAGACGGTTCGCTGCGCAACGCCCGCCATTATGTACTGCTGCATCCAGCCGAAGATCGCACTCACGATGTAGACGCCGCCCAGCAGCATGAGGAGGGTGGCGATGGCATCGAAGTCCACGCCCTGTCCGGGCGTCACGTCCATGCTCTCCAGCATGTCGGCGACCTGATCGTTGCCGGATGCGCGGAGTCCCTCTATCGCCTGTTCCTGCGTAACATCGGCGGGAAGCTGTTTGCCAATGACGCCCTCGAACAACAGGTTGGTGGCCTCGCCCAGGATGCGTGGACCGATGATGTTGAAGGTCACGCTGATGACGGCCAGCACTACAACGAGCACCAGCATCCACTTGTGGGGTGCCAGGTAGCGTCCCAGCCGCTTGAGCGAGCCTTTGAAGTCCTTGCTCTTGGCACCGCTGCCGGCCATGCCGTGGCCGCCCATGGGGCCGCCGCCCATAGGGCCGCGACCGGGGCCTCCCACCGGTCCGCCGGGGCGGGGACCGAAGGCGGGCTTGTCGTTACGGGACTCGCTCATGCGATCTCCTCCTTGGTGAGCTGCGAGTTCACGATCTCGCGGTAGGTTTCGCTGCTCGCCATGAGCTCGTCATGTGTTCCGGCGCCGACGATGGCACCCTTGTCCATGACGATGATGTTGTCGGCGTGCATGATGGTGCTGACGCGCTGGGCCACGATGATCACGGTGGCGTCGCGGGTGTCTTTCTTGAGTGCGGCGCGCAGCGCGCCGTCGGTCTTGAAGTCGAGCGCCGAGAAGCTGTCGTCGAACACATAGATCTCGGGGCGTTTCACCAACGCCCGTGCGATCGCCAGACGCTGGCGCTGACCGCCGGAGACGTTGGTGCCACCCTGCGCGATGGGGGCGTCGAGCTGCTCGGCCATTGCCGAGACGAACGCCTTGCCCTGTGCCACCTCCAGCGCATGCCACAGCTCCTCATCGGTCGCTGTCTCTTTGCCGTAGCGCAGGTTGCTTGCGATGGTGCCCGTGAACAGGAACGCCTTTTGCGGGATAAAGCCGATCTTGTCCCACAGGTCGGCCTGGCGCATCTCGCGGATATCCACGCCGTCGACCAGCACCTGCCCGCCGGTCACGTCGTAAAAGCGGGGGATGAGGTTGATCAGCGTGTATTTGCCGCTTCCGGTACTTCCCACGATCGCCGTCGTCTGGCCGGGTTTGGCCGAGAACGACACGTTGCTCAGCACCGCGTCCTCGGCGCCGGGATAGCGGAACTCCACGTCACGGAACTCCAGCTCGCCGTGCACATCACCGATAGCGGTGGATGTCTCTGGATCCTCGATCTGTGGCTCGGTGTCCAGGACCTCGTTGATACGCTTTGCGGAAGCCGACGCCCTTGGCACCATCACGAACATGACGACCGCCATCATGACCGACATCAGGATCTGCATGATGTAGGTGAGGAACGCGGTGAGGTTGCCGATGGGCATGGCGCCGCTTTCGATGCGCAGCCCGCCGAACCACATCACGGCCACCGTGGTGAGGTTGAAGATGCCCATGATCGTGGGCATCATGATCGCGAACAGCCGGGCCACTGACAGCGCCGTATCGGTAAGGTCGCGGTTGGCCATGTCGAAGCGTTCCTGCTCGTAATCGCTGCGCACGAACGCGCGGATGACCCGTATGCCGGAGAGCTTCTCGCGCATGACCTGGTTCACACGGTCCACCTTGATCTGCATCGAGGTGAACAGCGGGAGCGCGGTCTTCATCACCAGGCCGATGATCACGGCCATCAGTGGGATGACTACGACGATGAGTGCCGAGAGGGGCACGTCCTGGCGCAGCGCCATTATGATGCCGCCTATCGCCATGAACGGCGCGGTGATCATCACGTTGAGCGCGAGCACTGTCACCTGCTGGACCTGCTGCACGTCGTTGGTGTTGCGGGTGATCAGCGAGGGCGCGCCGAAGATGTTCAGTTCTGCCAGCGAGAAGCGCTGCACCCGGCGGAAGACCGCGTGCCGCACGTCTCGGCCGAACGCCATCGCGGTCTTCGATCCCCAATACACGGAGATGATGGAGACGACTCCCAGCAGCAACGTGACAGCCAGCATCAGGCCGCCGGTGCGTAGGATGTAGTCGATGTCGCCTTTGACCACACCGTTGTTGATGATGTCGGCGTTCAGGTCAGGCAGGTAGAGGTTGGTGATGGCCTGCACGAGCAGGAGCGCCATCACCAGTAGGATCTGCTTCCAGTATGGTTTCAGGAAGCGCATGAGCTTGATCATCGTTTGCATCGCTTTCTAGGATTCATGGGCGGGCGGGACGTGTGTCTCACGCTTCGTCGATCGCGAGAGTGAGCTTCTCGTTCAATATGTCGAGCAAACGCCGGAGTTCTGTGCGGTCTTCTTCCGTCATAGAGCCCACACCTGCGCTGATGAGCTGCGCGAACACCGCATCGAGCCGGGTGACGAGAGTCTTGCCGCTCTGCGTGAGGTATATCCGGATGAGGCGCTGGTCTTGCCGGTCGGGGCGCCGTTCGATGACACCCGAGGCCTCCATCTTCTGCAGCATGGTGGTGGCGGTGGGTCGAGACACGTGCAGCTTCTCGGCCAGCTCGCTTTGGCTGAGCCCGTCTTTGTGAGCCAGTATGTGCAGGCAGGCAGCCTGGGCGGGGTGGGTCTCCTCGTCGGCCAGCAGCTTCTGCATGAAGCGACGCTGAAGAAGCATCGTGTTCTTGAACTCCATGAAGACGCCGAACGCGTCACGACCCACACCTTCGGGCGCGGCGAAGCCCGCGTCATGCGGTATGTGGTGCATGGGTTTCCTCCAGTGATCCCTGTCAGCAGGATATTAGTTAGGTGTCTAACAGTTAGCTAGCTAATATACTCCGCGCTATGTGGCCACGCAACCCTTTGCGGGGGAGGTCTTCTGAGAAAGGGTATCGACTCCACAGGACAGACCGCTGCAGGGAGGAACCATGTCACTTGGCAAACAGCTCGCCCTTTATGCGATCACGCTCGTGGTGTTCCTTGGCATCGATACCGTGTGGCTGCTTACGATGTCCGATCGCTTCTACAAGAAGAACCTCGGCCATCTCATGCGCGAGAGCCCTGATCTGCTTGTGGCTCTGGCGTTCTATCTGCTCTACGTGTTGGTCGCGCTGATCATCGTCGTGATGCCGGCGGTCGACAAGGGATCGCTGCTGCAGGCCGTCGGCTTTGGTGCGCTCCTCGGGGTGGCGGCCTACGGCACCTATGACATCACGAATCTCTCCACCCTCAGGGACTGGCCTGTCATCGTGACCGTCGTCGACATCGTCTGGGGCGGCATACTCACCGGTGTCGTCTCGGCGGCAGGCTATCTGGTTGCGAACTGGCTGAAGTGACTTCAAGGGCGCGTGGCCGAGGAAGGAGACGTCATGACTCTCAAGGCTCTGGCTCTCAACTGTTCGCTCAAGGCCTCGCCGAAGGTCTCGAACACACAGGCGCTCATCGACAAGGTGGCCGGGGTGTTCGATGAGCTCGACGTCGTGCTTGAGACGATACGCGTGGCGGACATGGACGTGCTGCCCGGCGTCACATCTGACGAGGGCGAAGGAGACCAGTGGCCCCGGATCCTCGAGCGCATCAAGGCGTGCGACATCCTGATCATCGCCACACCCATCTGGTTCGGTGTGCGCTCGTCTATCGCCCAGCGGGTCCTTGAGCGGCTTGATGGCACCTTCGCTGAAGGCGATCAGGTCACGGGGCAGTACCCGCTCTACGGGAAGGTGGGCGGCGTGATCATCACGGGTAACGAGGACGGAGCGCATGACTGCGCGGCCAACACGCTGTTCAACCTCACCCACCTTGGCTGCACGGTGCCGCCGAATGTCGACTGCTACTGGGTGGGGGATGCCGGTCCGGGTCCAAGCTACATCCAGGCTGGAGGGGACAGGCACCTCTACACCAACAGGACCGCCCGCTACATGGCGCACAACCTTGCGTGGTTCGCGCGGTTGCTCTGCGAGAATCCCATACCCACCAACCTCACGGCGCTCGACCATCAGGCGATGCTTGAAAGCAAGTAGATGCGATACAGGTGATGTCGAGATACGATGCGGTTGTGACCATGTCGTCTGTGAGGGGGCCTCATGACTACACTACGTCGTACCTTGCTGTTCTGCGCTGCCTTGCTTGCTGCGGTCGCCCTTATGGGCTGCTCGCAGACTCCGGAATCAGTGGAGGAGCCACAGCCCGAGGGCCCGACTCAGGCCCAGGCCATGACGGCTTTCGAGGCGATGCACCCGGGATTCTCGGCCAGAGAAGCGGAAGCCGCCGAGGCGCAGTGGATCATCACGGCGCAGTCCGATGACAACCCACGGTTCTGGATCCGCAGCTGGGTAGCTCCGGTGCCCGATGGTGACGTGACCGCTGTTGTCGATGGGACGGAGTGGAGTGCCGAAGGCAGCCTCCAGGAGGTCACGGAGAACGCACAACTGATGCCGGGCGACATGCGAACCCGGTTCATGCAGGCAGTCGTGGACGATGTTGGCATCATTGATGCAGAGAGTCCCGGAGGCTTCGTGACGTCGGTCAGCGTCGTCAGCAACGTGGAGATGAGCGTGGGGTTCTCAAGCGACACAGGAGACCTCAACCTGCTCGACTACAAGCTCGACCTGGTTTCCGGAGACTGGGTCCCCGCTCGCTGACCGTACCGGCCGCCTATCCTGTCGGGAGGTATTAAGGTAGGATTTCTGGTCTACGCGTCGAAGAGTCGCATAGGAAGGACCGTTGCACGGTGCATCAATGGGCCTCCGGACCCCGGATTATCGGGCGGCCGAGGTGCCCGACACGGGCCTGCTTCTCCCAGTACACGGGGCGAGTGTAAGGACGTGTCATGCTCTCAGAACGACTCATAACCTCAGTCATGAGGTACTACAACAAGTCATATCTTGAGCAGAGTCCCATCGAGCTCGATATGATGCCGAAACCAAAAGAAGGCAGAGGGTACGTCCTCTACGCGCACATCCCGTTCTGCGAACGGCTGTGCCCCTACTGCTCTTTCAACCGCTTCCTGTTCGCTGAGTCCCGGGCGCGCACCTACTTCGATGCGCTGCATACAGAAATGCAGATGGTGGCCGATCTTGGCTACGATTTCGCCTCGCTCTACATCGGTGGTGGCACTCCCACGATCATGTTGGACAAGCTGTGTGAGACCATCGACCTCGCACGCAAGCTCTTCCCCGGGATCAAGGAAGTGTCCGCCGAGACAAGCCCCAACCTGCTCAACGACGAGACGATCGATGCGCTGTGCGATCGCGTGCAGCGTTTCTCCGTTGGAGTGCAGTCGTTTGACGATGCGCTTCTGACCCAGATGGCCCGTCGGGACAAGTACGGCACGAGCCAGCAGGTGTTCGATGCGATCTGTGGCGCGGTAGGCAAGTTCCACTCCCTGAACGTGGACATGATCTTCAACTTCCCCAGCCAGACAATGGAGATGGTCAAGCGTGATATCGAGCTTGTGAAGGCGACGGGCGCGAATCAGACGACCTTCTATCCGCTCATGGTCTCGCCGAAGAACACCCGACGGATCAAGGCTGATGTTGGCGCAGTCGATTTCAATCGCGAGCGACTCTACTACCAGGCCATATGTGAAGGGCTTGCACCCGACTTCGAGCCCGGGTCTGCATGGACCTTCTCCCGCGAGGCCGGCGGCATGATCGACGAGTACATCGTGGACTATGAGGAGTACCTGGGCGTCGGCTCAGGTGCGCTTTCGTTCGTGGACAACCACATCTACGGCAACACGTTCTCGCTGAAGGAGTACGAGCGACGGATAGCTGCCGGCAAGATGTCGGTGTGCAAGCGGGGCATGGAGTACAAGGGCAAGGCCCGCATGCGCTACACCTTTGTGACCAACCTCTTCGGGTTGCGTCTCGACAAGCAGCGCTTCTTGGAGCAGTTCGGCATCCCTGTTGAGCGTGGCCTGCGCATGGAGCTCGCCTTCATGCGCGCAGCAGGCGGAATCGCAACGGACAACGAGTCCGAGATCACGCTCACGGACAAGGGACGCTATCTTCTTCTCGTGATGATGCGAGAGATGCTCGCGGCCTCAAACGACCAGCGTGATCAGGCGCGTGAGCTGCTTCCGCCCGACGAGAAGCTCTTGCTGTTCGAGAATCGCGAGCAGTGCTCTTCGCACCTTGAGGAGTGCCTGGCTGCAGGCTAGATCCGGGAGCCCTGCCGGCTCTCGATCGTTGTGGACAAGACATTCGCCGCCCGGAGGAATACTCTGCGTGTAGGGGACGCCCCTGCATGGGAGGTGGCACATGGCGAAGTTCATGGAGCCGATCAGCCTGAGCGATGAGTTCACCACGGACCACGCTCACTGGATGCTTGACCGGTACTGCAAGATCCTCACGGAGTCGGGCCATTCTCCCGTGCCGTATCCGGACCTCGAAGAACGTATCGGCGCGAGTCGCCTTCAGGTGCCGCACTTCGAGACTCTCAACCATGCTCTCTGGATGTGCGTCAAGACGAGGGAGTTCATCCGTCAGGGGCGCATGGCCAAGTCGTACCGATGGATCGGCATGATCCAGGGGCTGCTGTTCATGAACGGCGTATACAACCTGGCCGAGCTCAGGGAGCACAACCGGCATCAGGGGGAGTGACGGCCCGTTTCTCGGCATGCGGCGTGCTAGTCTAGAGAAGCGATCACGGCGTCACAAGGAGAACGAATGGACCCGTATGCGCCCATAAAGGGAAAGTGCGCCTTTTGGCGCGAGCACCCGAACGAGGAAGATGTTTGGGACATGTCGGTCAAGAAAGAAGACAAGCGGGTCACGTGCACGTGCTTCATAGATGGTGACCTGTGGATGAATACCGCGAGCACTGTTCCTTCGGACTGCCCCAAGCAACACAAGTGCCGCTACTACGTCAGGTCCGCCTGAGCGTTTCTGACCTGCATAAATGAAGCGACCCGACCGGAGTCGGGTCGCTACTGGAAGCCGGCGTTCATATGTGTGTGTTTGCGAGAGCCGGCGTATCCACGACGGGGGATCAGCGCGACAGATGCACGATGCTGACTTTGTAGCCGGCCCCGTTGCATCCCGGGCACGAGCGATGCGACTCGCCGCTGGCATGTTCGACTTTGACGATCTTGTTGCCCTTGCAGACAGGGCAGGTTTCCTTCTTGACCATCGTCGTCACCTCCTGTGCTGACTAACGATAGTTAAGCAACCTTCAGACCAATTATCGTCCGAAGCGAAGGAAGTTAAACCCCTGAGCGACCTAACGGTCGATTCTGGTGCCTAAACGGTGCGATTAGGGTGAATTGAGGCGGTCGTCAGGCGCGAGGCTCGTCCGATGCTGAGCCGGAGCCTTCTGCCGGGACGATCAGCACGGGCATGTCCAGCGCGTCCAGGACACGGTGCTGTTTGGTCCGCAACGGGGAGCGGGTCGCCAGGGAGCCCTTGTTGAGCGGCGCACCCAAGACGACCATGTGCGCGCCGATCTCCTCGGCAAGACTTGCGATGCCGCGTTCCAGCGATCGCGCGCGAACCACCTTCGTGTCCACTACCATGCCACGTTCCTGTACGGCTTCAGCAAGCACCGCCAGTCCTCGTTCGGCCTGGGCGAGCGATTGCGCCACGGTGTAGGCGCGGCTTGGCGTGACGACGTGCGCCAGAACGATGGTGGGAGGGCAATCGCCCTGCGGGATGACCGCATCGAGCGTGCGCATGAGGCGCTCAGGTGTGAGCATCCGGCTTACCGGCACCAAGATCACTCGCTCGGGGCACAGCAGGCTTTGCTCGGTCACCTCTTCCAGACCTTCTACGTCCAGCATGCAAGAGACGGACTTCTTGGTGAGCACCGGGCCGGCGATCTCGAACACCACGATGGCGGCGAGAACCACTGCGTTCACCGTGGTGCCGACCTCGGGGAACACCTGGGCCGCGTTGAGGGCGAGACCGACGGCCACGCCTGCCTGCGGGAGCATCCCCAGCCCGAACCAGGCCGACTCCCGTCTACCGTAGCCCGCTGCGATAGAGCCCGCGAAGCCGGCGATGAACTTGCCAAGGGACCGCGCCAGGATGTAGGCGATGGCGAGCAGCCCACCGGTGGCGATAGAGGCGAGCTCCAGGTGAGCACCTGCCAGGGTGAAGAAGATGATGTAGACAGGGTATTCGACTGTCCGCAACGAGCGGAAGATACGCTCGCGAGTGTTGCGGCCCTCTTCCATGGTGGCCACGGTGATGCCAGCGACCAGGGGAGCCAGCAGAGAAGAGACGCCTATCGCCTCAGCGATGGCCACGACGAGCAGGACGTTGGTGAGGCCCAGGGCGAGCATCTCGCCTTCCTGGAAGACGCGCTCAAGCAGCTTGGCCAGCAGCACACCGGCCACCACGCCAAGGAGCAGTGCGCCACCGATCTCCTTGCCCACTTCGAGAAGCGCTCCGCCAACGCTGGTTCCCATGTTCAGGGAGAGCATGAGGAACGGCGTCACGATGGAGTACAGGACGACCGTTGCGATGTTATCCAGAGCGGCGGTACCCAGCAGGGTGTCGCATGCTCGGCCCTTTGCGCCCATCTCGGACACGACGGCCATGATCGTCGCCGGTGCGCCGGAGATGGCGATTATCGCAAGCAGCCAGATGTAGACGGGCTGGTCAGGCGCGATCATCCGGATAGCAAGCGCGACCAAGACTCCCGGCACGAGGATGTTCAGCGCCGAGGTCAGCCAGAAAGACCAGTGATGCCGGGAGAGCATCTTGCGGGTGAGTTCCTCGCCGATGAGGAAGACGATCAGTCCCAGGGTGAGCGGCTCGGAGAAGCCCATCTTCTCGAGCAGCTCAGCGCTGAGCAGGCCGAAGCCATGCGGCCCGACCACGATACCCACAAGAAGAAAGCCTGTGACTGCGGGCAGATTGAACCGCCCAATGAGCCGGGCACCCATATAGCCAAGCCATATGAGCGTCCCGACTACAACAAGGTCAAGCCAGATGATCTCATTCACGCGAGTCGCTTTCGTAGTGTTCGGCGTCGGCTCAGGAGTACGAGACCGATGCCTGCCATCAATAGCAGTATCGAGAACAACACCCAGGTCCAGTCGTTGAACCCGGTCTGCAGCAGCGTCGGGTCATCGGTGAACGGCAGAGCCGGGTCATCCGAGACCTTGGGCGCCGACTGATCGGAGTAGACGACCGCCTGGTTCTCGATCTTCGTACCCGAGGGAACATCATTCACCTCGGAGCGGAAGGTTAGCACTACTACCTCATCGATTGCCATCGTCCCGACATTCCAGACAAGATCCGGTGCTCCGCCGTCAGATGCTCCGATGCCCGTGATTGAACCGGAGACGTAGGTCGTCTCGGCGGGTACGGTGTCCTCCACGATCACGTTGGTGGTAGGCGTGATGCCAGTGTTGGTGACGGTGATGGTCCACAAGATCTCGTCGCCGGGGGCCAGCAAGCCGCCGTTCACGTCTTCGGCGGTCTTTATGATGTCGAACGGATCGACGGGGTGATCCACCGGGTCGGACTCGGTGAGCGGATCGCCATCGGACTGCAGGCTTGCAAAGTTGCGGACGCCGTGGCGGGAGTACTCGAGGTCTCTGACCTGCACTGTGAAGCTCACGGTCCCGGTCTCATCCGGCGAGAGATCGCCCAGGTCCAGGTCGATCACGCGGGCCGCAGCGTCGTACATCCCCGCATCGGCATCAGGCGCGTCGGTCAGGGTGGTCTCAACGCCGGCCTGCTCCATCACGAGGGAGCCGCTGATGTAGTCCACTGCGCTGGAGAGCTCGTCGATCACCAGCGTGCTGGGGAACGTCACGGTAGTGGCGTTGCCGAACTCCACCGTGTAGGTGATCAGGTCGCCGGGCAGCAGGATCGTCCCAGCAGCAGGATCGGCGGATTTGACGACGGTGACCTCGGTGGGGTCGTAGACGTCGAAGTCCTCGGGTTCATCCGTGTCGCCGGGGTCATCACCGTACTCGTCCTCGGCACCGACGATCTCAGCGGTGTTTGTCAGGACCGCGTCGGGGACGTTCGTGCTAAGCAGCGTCACGCTGAAGGTATAGGTCTGACCGGGCGCAAGATCGCCAGAGTAGAGCGTTATGTCGCTCCACTCCACGGTGGTGTCCGGTACGGCCGTCGTCACCGATGACGGGGCGATGCTTGCCGAGGAGTACTCCAGATACGCCGAGAGGAACGTGTCGGACACCGGCACCACGGTCAGCGTGGTGTCTCCCGTGTTCTCTACGGTGATGTCGAAGGTGACCGGGTCACCGACGATGACGCGCGGCGTCTGGTCGGCTGCAAGCGACTTGGTGATGCTCACGTCCGGACGGGTGATGTCGATAGGCTCGTCATCGCTGACGTCGGGAACGTCGTCGCCGTTCTCGTCCGCTGCACCGGTGACGGTCGCGGTGTTGATGGTCTCGTGGCCGGTGGGGTTATCGATCGCCTCGAAGGTGACGGTGACGGTGGTCGTCTCGCCAACAGCGAGCGCACCCAGGTCGTTCCAGGTGAGCGTGCCTGCGGGAGTCGCACTGTCCGGCGCAGTCGTGGCGCTGATGAAGTCGAGATACGCCGGGTCGAAGGTGTCGACCAGCGGGAGCACGTCGATAGCGGTGCTGCCGGTGTTCTCCAGGACGATATCGAAGACGACGTTCTCGCCCACCTGTATCTGCGTGTCCTGGCCGTCCGCCAGCTGCTTGCTGACGCCAAGGCCGGGCAGCGTCACGGTGACGGTGGCGTCATCGCTGTCTTCGCCTATGAGGACGCCGCCGCCATCGAGGCCGTCGGTCTTCGCCGTGTTGGGAATGTCGCCTATCGCCGCATCAGCGGCTACGAGCATCGTGTAGGTCAGCACGAAGTCATCGCCATCGGCCAACGCTCCGGCAGCGCTCAAGTCCCACACCAGCGTGTCGCCGCTGATGGCAGGATCGGCGGTCGCCGCGCCGTTGAGCTGCGCACTCGAACTCACGTAGCTCATCTTTGCCGAGACGATCGTGTCGGTGACCACGACGCTGTATGCGGGAGCATCGCCGCTGTTGTGGACGGTCACCCGGTAATCGGCCGTGTCGCCGGCCTGTGGTGTGTCGTCGCCGACGACCACCTTGTCGATGGTGAGCATCGGAGCGAGAGTGGTCACGGAGTCCGTGTCAGTGATGGGGCCGTAGTCGCGCGCGTCTGTCTCGGTAGAGGAGGAGTACTCGATCTGCGCTCCGTTGGTGATGGTCGTCGCGCCAGCGACTCCGCCTTCCAGCGTTGCGGAGTAGGTGATGATCACCGTCTTGCCCACGGGCAAAGCGTAGTCGTCCGCGAAATCGATGGTCGCGGTGGGCGATGACGAGAAGTCCGCTGTGTACTCCGCTGCCGCCACGCTGACGCCATCCACCGTGATGTCGGTAAGGGTGGGAGAGGAGCCTGCCGAGAAGAGCTCGTCGGGCAGCCGGTCAGCGAAGTAGAGGTTGTACGCGGGCCCGGTGCCCACGTTCTCGATCTCCACGGTGTAAGGCACGCTGTCTCCGGGAGCGACGAACGTGGTGTCGTCGTGCTTGTCGATGGTCAGCTGCGGCTCCACGATGTCGAGCGTGGCGGACGCTTCGTCCGTGCGCGTCGTACCACCGGTGTCAGCATCGTCCCACGACAGGATGGCGGTGTTCACCAGTGAAGCTGCGGGGATGCCATCGACCGCGGTTCCGGCGTAGCTCGTATCGCGAACGCGCGCATGGATGGTAGCCACCACGGATGCGCGCTCTGTGTAGTCCACGTCGCCGATCGACCACAGAAGCGCGGTGCCCACAGGCGTGGGGACAGCTGCTACGATGCCCCCGACATCCAGCGTGGCGCTTGTGTACTCCAATGTGGGCGGCAGCAAGTCGGAGACGCTGGCGTTGTAGACGACGGTGTTCTCAGGAATGGGAACGGTGATCTTGTAGAGCACCTCGTCGCCGATGGAGTACTCGGTCGCCAGCAGGCCAAGCTCTTTGGACATCTCGGCCTCTACGATGCCTATGTCCTCGGTGTCCTCATCGGCCGTATAGGCCGAGTCCGTTGTGTCGTCGTAGACGCGCTCGTCAGCCACGGTGCCCGGCTGCGAACTCCAGTCAACGTCCGCCGCGTTGGTGAGGACGGTGCCTGCGCCAACGCCGGGTACCACATCGGCATTGAAGTTGACGGTGAATGTATCGCCGGGGGCCAGGGCGACCCCGAAGTCCGTGATGGTGAGAGGATTGCCAGAGAAGTCGCTTGTCACAGACGCCGTGATGTCTGTCCCGTTGTGCAACACGGTCAGGTTCGCGCCGTTGGTCATGCCTACCGGCAGCGTGTCGGTCCAGCTCACGTCATAGGCAACCGAGGAGCCGGTGTTGCGGATCACGGTGCGGAAGCCGACCGTATCGTTGCCCTGGTAAGGGCCGGTGGTGGTCTCGGTCTTGTCGAGCGTGAGCAACGGTTGCACGATGCCGATGGACTCGCTGTCGGTGAGCGTGCGGTCAGTCGTCCCGTCGTTCCACTTGAGGCTGGCTGTGTTATCGGCAACGTCCCCGGCGTTGGGCTGGAACCACATCCAACCGCTTGCATCGGTCACGCCGGTCACCAGTACGTCGTAGGTGAGCTTGAACACGTAGGGATCATCGCCATCTGCGGATCCGGCATCGGCGTTGTCCGCCCCGTTGAGGTCGAACCTCACGGTACCGCCGGAGCCCGCCGTCGATGTGGTGACTCCTGAGAGACTGGCGGCCACATCCGGAGACCCGGAGACAAGGGCCACGGCTGCGCTGCCAGCGACGTATTCAACGCCGTCTGCCGCGAACGTGTCCAGCAGGTACGGCGTGTTCAGCACGGTCTCGCTGGGGACTGTGACTTCGAGCGTGTACGTGATCACATCGCCGACCGTAGCGGTCGTGACGTTCGCGGACTTGGTGAGTGCTGCCTGTGCGGTGTAGATCGTGTGAGTCGCAGTGTCGAGTGTTCTGGTTTCCCATCGAGTGTCGTCGTTGAAGACCCGTTCACCAGGCCACGACCCCGGCTTGGTGCTCCAGTCCGCGTCAGCGGTGTTCGTCAGCGCCGCACCGGCGCCGACTTCCGGATCCACATCGGCTGTGTACACGATGGTGAAGCTCTTGTTCAGCGGCAGGCTGACGCTCTGGAAGTCGACGGTGAGCGTGGATGTCTCGGACGTCACCGCAATTGTCGGCGCGGTCAGCACCGTTGTGCCGTCATGGCTGGTGATCGACACGATCTGCGGGTTGGTCAGGTAGGTGGGCAGCACATCCTGCCACACGACATCGTATGCATCGATGGTGTTGTTCGCATTGCTGACCACTGAACGGTAGGTGACGGTATCGCCGCCAGCGTACGGTCCAGCTGCGGGGGACTCGGTCTTCGTTGTCGTCAACTGTGGCTGGCGGAATACGGTGGTGACAGTATTCGAGGTGGCCGAGAGGGACGAACCGCCAGTGGACAGCGTGTCCCACCCGATGACGGCGACATCGGTCATGTTGCGTGAAGTCGTTCCGGCGAACTCCCAACGACTGGGCGTAACGCCCTCCACGGCGACGTTGTCGTACTCCTCGCCTGTGTACTGGACGTCAAAACTCAGCGTGAACACGAACGGGGTGGCACCTGCAGAGTTGTCTATGTCGTTGAGATACCAGCGAAGCTGGGTCTGGGTGTTGTTCCCTTGTAGCTCGCGTACGGGGGTGGAGGTCGAGACGAACGATACCGGTACTACCGGGCCGGAGACACGGGCGAGTGCGGCGGTGTTCCGGTACCAGAACGCATCGGCATTCAGGGTGTCTGCAATTTCCGGGTCGTAGGCGTACATGCCTGCAGGGACGGTCACCGTGATCACGTAGGGGTAGATGTCACCAACGGTCAGGGGACCGGCAGGTCCGGTCTTGCTGATAGAGACCGGCGCAAGCGAGACGGTGTCGCTATCGCTGTCCGTGGTCGAGCGGCCGGTACCGTCGTCCTGGGTGTTGCCGGTGATGACTGCGGCATTGGTGAGCGTGGCTCCCGCTCCCAGACCTGGATCGATCTTCGTGTCGTAGTCGATCGTCAGCGTCGAGCCTGACGGCAGAGGGGTCTCCACGCCGGCGGTCTCGTCATTGAAGTCGACGGTGAACACGCCGGAAGCGGCGGAGTAGGCCGGAAGAAGCGTGTAGTCGGTGCCTTCGACAAGCGTGGTGCCATCAAGCTCCACTACGACGCTGGAGGGAGCCGAGCCGCGCATACCTACGGGAAGCGTGTCAGTGAAGAGCATGTCCTGCGCGGCCCCGAAGCCGAGGTTGTCGACCGTGACGCTGTAGCTCACCGTGTCGCCCGGGATGAGCGGTGAGGGCGCCGAGGCGGTCTTGGTGAGGCTCAGATCGGGTTCGATGAAGGTGATCTCGTTGATGTCACGGTCCGAGTAGAGCTCACCGGCCGTGTTGCTGCCGGTCAGCTTCCAGTGGTTGCCCGTTTTCAGACCATCGGCGACCACGGGGACGTCGGTCACGGTCACCGTGAAGGTGGCTTCCCACCAGCCGTCCCGGGCCACATCGCCCAGGTACCACTCGATGCCGACGAGCGAGCCGATGCTTACATTGGTGGGTGCGGTCACATTCAGCGCCGGGTCCTCGGCGGCATCGGGGTCGACGAAGTCGGCGATGTCCGCATAGGTGACGGCAGCGTCGCCGTTGTAGACGACTCCGGGCGGCAGCCAGTCGGTGAGAGTGGTGTCTCCCAGGGTGATATCGGTGCGGAGCGGATTAGCTCCGTCGGTCGTGTTGAATCTCACGCGGTAGGTGAGCACGTCGCCGACGGTGGCGCTAATCCCGTCTGTCCACGCGCTAAGCACCGGATCCCAGACCTCTTTCTCTATGGCGGGAAGGCGGGTGCCCAAAGAAGCGCTTGTCTCGCACAGCAGACTGTCAGTGCCCGAGCGGGGCGGGTTCACCTGGTCATGCCAGGTCGCTCCGGCCTCGGCGACGTTCGTCATGCCGTCGCCGGCCAAGATCGGCTGATTTTGAAGCGAGTCAAGGTCCCATGTGTGCTTGACACGCGTCTTGAAGCTGAACGTCTTGTCCTCGCCGGGAGCGAGCGTACCTACCTGCGCGGGATCCCATGTGAGCGTGGTCTGGCCGGTAGCCGGGTCGTAGGAGTTGCCGCTAGGCTCCGGCGTCGTGCCTGTGGCCTCAACGTACTCGAGCCCGTCGGGCATGGTGTCTGTGAGGGTCATCGCGTCGATCTCGTAGTACTCGGAAGCGTGCAAGGAGATCGTGAAGATGACTTCATCGTCGTAGCCGATGGTGGACTTGTCGGCGCTCTTCTCGATCGTGACGTAGCAGGCGCCTACGGTTGCCGAGTCCTCGAGGGTGACATCAAGGTCTGTAGGTGCGTAGTAGGCATCAAGGGATGAGTCGTTGGTGAGCGTCGTCTTGTGGGGGACCGGTGTGGAGGTCTCGTCAAGGTCGCCCGAGAAGTCATCATGAACGCGGTTGTTCCCACCGTTGTCGGTGCCGAAGTAGTCGTAGCGGACCCCGGTGTTCACGGTGATGGTCTCGACATCCAGGGCGCTCATGGTTCCCAGGTTCCATACAAGCGTGGTCATGCCTGTGGCGAGGTCACGGGAGATCGAGGGAGAGAACCCGCCGGGCGACGTGCTTGAGCCGAGGTACTCAATGCCGTCCGGGAGGACGTCGGTGACCACGACGTTATCGGTGTCCTTCACGAGGTTGTTGGTCACCAGGAGCGTGTAGCTGTAAGCGCGGCTGCCGGTACCTGTGGCCTGTCCCACACCCGTGGACTGGTTAGCGGACTTCTCCAGGGTGATAGGGATGACCTTGGCCTCCGCGTGTGCGGTTCCGGTGATGACCGCGCCGCTGTTGTCCGGGATCGTGTTCATCTCGGCGAGCACATCGTCTACGACCAGATCGCCGACTTCCCAGTCGGGATCCGTCGAGATGTCGATGCCAAACGACAGCGTGTAGGACTCACCCGGGGCGAGGTCGGTCACATCGTAGAACTCGGCGGTTGTGAGATCGCCTGCTGATGTGACCAGGTTGGGCGGCACTGCCGCGTCCACGATGGTCATTTCCTTGACTTCCGCGTCCGCCACGGTGCCCGTTGTGCTTGCCAGCTCGTCAACGAGCGTGAGGTTGTAGAGCTTCTCATCACCCGTGTTGGTCACGGTGATGTTCACCTTCGCCACACCGCCCAGCAGCGGGCTGGAGACAGACTTCGACACGGAGAGTGACGGAGCGGCATAGGTTTTTTGCGGAGTGGCGGCGGAGAACGTGAGCATTGAGAGAAGGAGTGTTACCGAGAGAAAGATGTTCAGTCCCCGATAAGTGAGCGACGGTCGACGATTGGAGGCAGCAAGCGTGTGCATATGGTCTCCCTCGGGCCGGGCCAGATGTGGTAATCATACCCTTTCAGACCATGAATGGCGGTTCCTGTACCCACAATATGCAGTAGGGCGCCCCGTAGGGCGCCCTGGTATTCAGTGCGTTAGCTGTTCACGAAGCTCTAGAGCGCCTCTTTCGCCGTCTCTTCAAGCGCCTTGTCGATCTGACGGCGGAGTGCGGGAGGCAGTCCCGGGATCTCAAGATCGAGGAACCCGCGCGTGATCATCGAGACAGCCTCGTCTTTTGGCACGCCGCGCGACATCAGGTAGTAGATCTCCTCGGCGGCGATGGGCGAGATGGCCGCCTCGTGGCTGAGCTCGGCACCGGGGGCGCCCACGCTGGCAAGGTCCGGGATCGCCCACTGCGTGGACTCCTCCGACATCACGATGCCGCGGCAGTCCAGATGCGCCTTGCAATCGTTGTTCTTGCCGATGAGCCGACCACGGCTGTAGATGGTGGCCCTCTCACGCGAGACCGTTCGCGCGATGGCCTCGGAGCGCGTTCCCGCGCCTTCCAGCGAAGTCTCGGAGCCGATGTCCACGTAGCTGTCATCCAGTCCGTAGACGATGGAGTTGAACACGGCACGCGAACGGTCGCCGATCAGCCGCGCTACGGGGAACGTCTGCAGCGAGCGCACGGGCTTGAGCATCACGTAGTTGTTGACGTAGGTGCCGTCCTCTTCCACCGTGACGCCCGTCCGCGGCCGTACGTGGAAGTCCTCGGACCAGTTGTGGATCATCGTGAACGTCAGCTTGGCGCCCTTGCCCACGTAGAACTCCGAGATGCCGGCGTGCAGGCCGTTGCGAACCTTGGGGTGGATGGTGCAGCCGGTGAGCACGTTCGCCTCGGCGCCCTCCTCCAGGATGATCACGCTGTGGACGTTTTGGGAGATGTTGTTCTCCGAGACGAACAGACACGCCTGGATGGGCTTGTCGATCTTCTGCCCGGCCTTCACGCGGATGAAGTAGCCCTCTGTGGTGGAGAGAGCGACTTGTGCGGTGAACTTGTCTTTGTCCGGTGCCACGTTGCGCCAGTAGTACTTCTCATACATGAGCTCCGGGTAGAGCCTGAGCGCTTCTTCAGTGCTCATGATCTCAAGCTTGTTGTCGAACATCTCCTCTACCTTGCGGTAGATGGGGGAGCGATCCATCTGGAAGTAGCTGCCCGAGCGGCCCTCTTCTGTGGTGTCGAAACCGATCTCGAGCGCGGCTTCTTTGGTCTGCTTGTTGAGCGACGCCAGGGACTCCACGGAGGTGACGTCCTCTGCCGCGTTGAACTCCGAGAGGTCGAGGTCTGGTCCGAAGGTGGCAGGCTTGTTGACGGCCGCCTCAGCCAGTCGGCGTATCTCCGCTTTACGTGCTTCTACATCTGACATAGCGCACACTCCACACACTTGTCGTAGCCATGCTTGCCGATCTCGCCGATAAGGTCGAGCGGGTTGCCTTTGCAGGCAAGCTTTCCGTCGTAGAGCACGTGGCCTATGTCCGCGTTGACGTACTCCAGGATGTGGCCGGTGTGCGTGACGATAAGCCCGGAGCGTGTCCCCTTGCCGATCCTCTCGGCCTTCAGCAGGCGGTTCATCGCCTTGCCCACGACCGCTATGTTGTCCAGGTCCACGCCGGACTCCGGCTCATCGAACAGCGTGAGCTCCGGGGACTGCGCAAGCAGCTGCGCCATCTCGGAGCGTTTCATCTCGCCTCCGGAAAAGCCCATGTTCACGTCGCGGTCGATCATCTTCTTGAGCGTGAGGTCGCCGATAAGGTCGGCGAGGAGCTCTTCGTGCGCGCCGTCGCCGGCAGCCACCTCGATGAGCTGACGCAGCTTGATACCGCGCACTGCAGGGGGGCGCTGGAACGCGACGCCGATGCCCAGGCGTGCTCGCTCATCGATCTCAAGCTCCGCCAGGTCTGTGCCTTTGAACATGATGCGGCCTTGCGTGATGCGGTAGCCGGGAAGGCCGACCACTGTATTGAGCAGTGTCGTCTTGCCGCCACCATTGGGGCCGAGAAGCACGTGCGTCTCGCCCTCGTTGATGGTCAGGTTGATGCCGCGTAGGACCTCGTGCTCACCCACGGTCACGTGCAGGTCCTCGACGACAAGCAACGGTCGAGACTGGTTCAGTGCCATACGAACACCTCGATTCAAGAGGAGGATCGCTTTGATTCTGCCCATGGAGGGCAGAGACGGATACCGCCTACTGTATCAGGATTATCCCACCGGGTCAGGGGGAGGCGGTCGCTTGTCTGATGGCGGTCAAGACGCTGTCGCTGACCACGTCCGTCTCGCCAATGGCCCAGAGGTCGACGAGTTCGTCGCCGTGCTTTGCCGCGTATGTGAATACGAACGGCGTGGGGTCGTTGGTGCGCACGAGGAGTATAGGAGTCCTTGCGCGTCCGCCCAGGGCGCCGGCGGCAAGCGCATCGGGGAAATTGAGACCTGTGGTCACGATCATCCTGCCTGGCAGCAGGCCATGGCTGAGACTGTATTCGGCGAGCAAGGCCGAGGTCTCGAAGCGGTCGTTCCCGCCGATGCGTGTGGGGGACGGGAGCTTATCTTCCACACCCGAGCTCACGACGTCGCTTTGGCCGACGATGACGGTTGACGTGATGCCGTACTCGGCAAGCACGCGACTGGAGTCATCCGGGATCCACGTGCCCGCAACCAGGACGATCGGCCAGTCGTTGGCCGCCGCAAGCGGTGCTGCGGCAATCGCATCGGGCCAGTTCTTGCCACTCACGACCATAGCCTTGGTGATGATCCTTGTGCGGTCGCGCATACGTCTGGAGATGAGAAGCGCGGTCTCATAGCGGTCTTGTCCGCCCACCCGTGAGACTGTGGTGACCCCGGCCTTGCTCTTCAGTTGCGCAACCACATTGGCAGAGAGCGCCGAGGGTCCTCCAAGAACGATGGCGTTTTTCGCCCCCAGCCTCTTGATCTCTGTTGCGACCGCGTCAGTGAGGTACGAGGTGGGCGTGAGAAGCACCGGGCCGTTCACTGTGGCGGCAAGCGGGGCGCCTACCAGTGCGTCCGGGAAGTCGAGGGAAGTGGCGATGATCACGTATCGTGCCGATTCCGGGAAGGCCTTCTTGGATACATCGATGGCTGTGCGCACCCGGTCACTGCCGGCGATCCGGTCGGTGGACAGCGGCGTTTCGCGCTGGACCAGGCCGGAGTCTCCCCATAGGAACATGCGGTGGAAGAAGTTGCTCTCGTCATCTGTCCAGTCCGTGAACATGACCCGCGCTTCAGAAGCGGGATTCCTCACCAGCACGGGGTCGGAGTAGATGACGCCGGGTTCGTTGGGCGAGATGGTCGACACATAGCCCCAGGTGTGTCCGTCGTCGAAGGAGACCCACTTCTCGATAAGTCCTCCTCGGCCACGGTAGTCTCCGTCGATGCTGCCTCGAGCGTCGCTGCCTCCGGTGACGACGAAGGCTTCAAGCGTGCCGTCGGGGCGGGGGTCCAGTGCCGCAGCGTCAAAGTAGTGGTCGGTCGTGCAGATGCCGCTTGTGCGCCATCCGCCGGCATCCCGCCGGATGAATCGCCACTCATATGCGCCCGGACCACTTCCGCTGCCGATGAGATATGTGGCGCAGGGGACGCCTTCGGAGTCGATGCTGATCGTCACCTCGTTGACGAACTCGTCGCCGGAGTCCACCAGCATGCAGTGGGCGTCCGCTTCGGCAAGCGTCAGGGGCAGCGACAGAGTGCTCCCGTCCACTCCCTGCCATGTACCGTTGGCGAGACGAACGGCGTAGTAGATGTTCCTACGGACGAAGAATCCGCCCTCGCTCACAAGGTCTTGGTCGTACCACATGAACATGGCATGGATGGCGCCGGTGGCATCCGCGTGGAAGTCCGCATACCAGAGCGTTCGGCTGTCGGCCGTGAGGATGCGTTGTTCGTTGCCGAAGGTGGTCGCGCCGTCACTGGTCGCCCGGAAGACCCAGTGTTTGGACTCGTTGCGGTAGAACAGCAGCATCCGGTCGCCGGAAAGCGATGCGACCTGCGGATACGTGCCCGCGGGAAGCGCAGGCAGCGGTTCCCATGATGCCGCTGGACCAGCGGAGCTTTGTCGGGAGTGCTGCATGGCGGTGTTGTGACTGCCGTAGAACGCATGCAGCCTGCCACTGGGATCGAGATACAGGGCGGGCGCTCCGTGCGCGTCGAGTTTCAACGGGTTGATCCCCACACGAGTGGGACCTCGCCACACCCCGGTAACGCTTTCGTATGATGCAACATATGGGTCGAAGCCGGGACCCTGGTAGGCGAGATAGGTCACGTCTCCAACGCGTATAGCTGCGGGATTGATGGCCATCCCGGACAGAATGGCCTCCTGCCCGCCGTTTCGTGCAAAGTACGGCACGGTGTTCGCTTCGACCAGTGGAGTCCCTGCCAACAAGAACATGCACGTTGCCATGCCCGTGACGAGGGCAAGCGTACGGAGCGCCGGGGGCCGACGCAGCCAACGGACGGACGCGGGATCATCGATGGGAGGATGAACATGCGCGAGGTATCCTCGGCATTCTCCGAGCAAGTATGGGAGTACTACGCCGAGCATGGGCGCGACCTTCCCTGGAGGCGAACGCAAGACCCTTACGGCGTTGTTGTCTCCGAGATCATGCTTCAGCAAACGCAGGTATCGAGGGTCTTGCCCAAGTGGCAGGAGTTCATAGATGAGTTCTGTGACTTCGACGCACTGGCAGCAGCGTCACTTGAGGACGTCTTGCGTGTCTGGAGCGGACTTGGCTATAACCGTCGCGCGAAATCGCTCAAGCGCATCGCCGAGATCGTGGTCCATGAGCACGGCGGCCGCCTCCCTCAAACGCTTGATGGCCTCACGGGCCTGCCGGGAATCGGGCATGCCACGGCGGCGCAGATACTCGCCTTCGCGTTTGATACAGGCGTCCCTTTCATCGAGACGAACATCCGTGCCGTTTACCTGCACCATTACTTCGAGGACGCAGAGGACGTACCGGATTCGGTCATCCTCCCCATCGTTGAAGCGACCATGGACGCACAGGACCCCCGCCAGTGGTTCTACGCGCTGATGGACTACGGCACGGACCTGAAGAAGCGGCTGCCCAACCCGAGTCGCCGGAGCAAGCATCACGTGAAGCAGTCACGCTTCGAGGGCTCCACCCGGCAGCTGCGCGGACACATCTTGCGTGCGCTCATCCAGACGCCGGGACTCCGTGCACCGGCGTTGGCCGAGACCACAGGATTTGAGCCGGGACGCGTGGCCGGGGTGTTGGATGCGCTGGTGGCCGAAGGCTTCTTGCTTGAGAGCGATGGCGCCTATCGGATTCTGTGACCGATTGACAGAACTTGCCGTCTATCGGAAAGCCATAAACTCCCCTGCGAACAAGCCCGATGTATAGAACAGATGGCACTCCTTTGAGGGTGCCAGCGTCGAGGACCGTGGCCGCGGGCGCTGGAAATATACAGTCGGCTACGACGAGAGCCTGCTTGAGCCCCTCAAGCGGGCTCTCCTAGTCCCCGGTCACAGGCCCGTGATCTGCTCGGCTTCCTCGGCAAGCATCTGCGCCACACGGGCTACGGGCATGCCGTGCTCGCGCGCGAGGCGCATGCAGTCCTCGGCCTCAGCGCGGATGCGCGGGGTGGCCCCGGGCGTGTCCGATACCTTGAACCTGACGCTGCCCATGCTGGTCTCCAGCGTGAGTTGGCGGCGTGGCGCGACGATCCTGGCAGCCGGCATCACGCGTACCCCCAGCGTTCCGGTCCGGGCAAGCACGGCCTGGGCGATATCGCCCGCATCCGAGGGACGCGCCAGCACGCTGAGGACCACCGCAGGGCGGCCCTTCTTCATGACCACCGGCGTCATCCACACGTCCAGCGCAGCCGTCTCGCGCAGCTGGTCGGCCGCGTATGCCAGATGTTCGCCGCTGAGGTGATCGATCGTGCTCTCCAGCACCACGATCTCCTCGGTGTCCGGTTCGATCGTCAGGGGGATGGGTTCGCCCAGGAGCAACCGCGCCACGTTGGGCCTTTCGAGCTCACGCGTTCCGGCGCCGTGACCTACCCCGGTCAGGGTCATCATCGGCATGGGGCCGAACCCGTCAGCATGGATGCGCACCAGCGCCGCGCCGGTGGGGGTGGTCAGCTCGCTTTCAAGGTCGGTCCCTACAACGGGAACGCCCTCCAGCAGCAGGGCTGTGGCCGGCGCGGGGACGGGCAGGACGCCGTGGGCCGTGTTGACGGTGCCGCTGCCAACCGCCACGACCGAGGAGATGAGCCGCTTGATGCCAAGCGAGTGGATGCCAAGTGCCACGCCAACGACGTCGACGATGCTGTCGATGGCGCCGACCTCGTGGAAGTGCACCTGCTCGGGCGTTGTGCCGTGCACCTTCGCTTCAGCGCGCGCGATGAGTTCGAAGGTGGCCAGTGCGTCTTCGCGTACCGGCGCGGGGAGAGAAGAGGACTCGATGAGCTCGCGGATGTCTTTCCAGTGGCGGTGCGTGCGATCGTCGGGTGCATCCACTGTGAGATGCAATCCGCGAACACCGGCGCGGGAGACCTCGGCGGTCTCGACACGTACGTGACCCAGCCCGAGGCCAGAAAGCACCTCTCGCAGATCCTCGATGCGAAAGCCGGCATCGATGAGCGCCGAGAGGAGCTTGTCGCCGCTGGCACCGGTGGCGCAGTCCAGATACGCGATCATCGAGGTTCCGCCGCCGCGTGGTTGATGCGGCTTGCCATGGCCGCTGCCCCGAAGCCGTTGTCGATGTTGACCACGCCCATCCCGGAAGAGCACGAGTTGAGCATCGTGAGCAGGGCGGAGATCCCGCCGAACGACGCGCCGTAGCCCACAGAGGTGGGCACCGCGACAACCGGGCAGGAGACGAGCCCCGTCACCAGAGACGGGAGCGCTCCTTCCATGCCTGCAACGGCGATGATGACGTTCGCGTCACGCAAGACCTCTTCGTGCGCGAGCAGTCTGTGGATCCCTGCCACGCCGACGTCGTACAGACGCGTGATGCGGTTTCCCATGACCTCAGCGGAGATGGCGGCCTCCTCGGCCACCGGAACATCGGCGGTACCACCCGAGGCGATAACGATGTGACCCACGGCGGGCCGCGTCTCCCGGCGGTCCACCACCAGCAGACCCGGCTCCTCGAAGTAACGTGCGTCCAGGGCGAACTGGGCGACTGCCTGGAAATGAGCCGCGCTGGCGCGGGTCCCCAAGACGACGTCGCCCTTCTCAAGCATCTCGCGCGTGATCGAGCGTACCTGCGAGGGGGTCTTGCCCTGGCAGAAGATCACTTCGGCGAACCCGCACCGTATGGCCCGATGGTGGTCGACCTTCGCATCGCCCAGATCGGTGAACGGCAGTGACGCCAGCCGTTTCTGCGCCGCATCCACCGTGTATTCGCCGCTTGCAACCGCTTCAAGCAAGTCGCGCAGTTCTTCTGGACGCATCTGGTACCTCCGTGTGCTTGGCTCCTGGAAGTTCTATAAGTGCCGTAGTTGACTCAGTGAAGGTTATACTCATTCAAAGATACTCGCTACGTGAAGGGCGCGCCGCTTGATCACAGTCTCCAACAAAGGCCGCATCGAACTTGACAGTGGAGCGTTCCTCTTTGTCCGGTCGGCTGCGGCGGTGTTCCTGATCGCCTTGTATCTTCTCTGGGCCAGGGAACTTGAGATGCCGCCCCTCGCGGATCTGTTCTTGTTGGGCACCGTCGTCTGGACCCTATACACGCTGGGCATCGCGGTGGTGCGCTACACGGCTCCGGACCTGGATTTCCAGAAGCTCATGCACTTCACGCTGCCGTTCGACTGCGTGGCGCTTGGTGCGCTTGTTGCGGCGACCACCGAGCTGCATGACCCCTTCTATGTATGGGTGATGCTCGAGTCCATGCTCTACGCGACCGTCTTCCGTCGTGCCCGTTCGTGGATCTACTCGGCGTTTCTTGTGGTGGCATATCTCATCGGGCACCTTGCTGTGCCGGTGCTTGCCATGCCCTTCGTGCACGTCGTCTTCCTCACCATGAAGGTCGCCGCGGTGCTCGTCATCGGTTGGTTCGTGGGGCTGATGATCGAGAGGCAGTCCTACAGGGCCGATGAGGCCGAGGAGCGCGTTGACAATGCGGCCGACCTCAACCAGCGACTGGAGCGCAGCGTTGCGGAGCTGCGTGCGGTTGCCGAGATATCGGAGATCATCCACTCCACCCTTGACTTCGACTCTGTGGGCCCGGTGGTCCTGGAAAGACTGCAGAAGGTCATCGAGATACCCGCGGCGTGCCTCTTCGTTATCGACAAGGACAAGGGCGAGACGCTCTTCTCGGCCAGCAGGGGTCTGCGCAACGACATCTCGAAGGCGTGTGGTTCGCTTGACGTCACCAGGAGTGACCTGGGGGTATCCGACGAACACTTTGCCTGCCTTGAGCTGCTCGACCACAACCAGATGATCGTGGTGTTCTGCGCGGACAGCCAGGCCATCGACACGCTTGATGCGGATGACCGCATAGTCCTGCACGCGGTAGCGGCGGAGCTCGTGGTCGCGGTGGAGAACTCGCGTCTGTACAAGCTCACCAAGCGGCTTGCGATCACCGACGAGCTGACGGACCTCTACAACTACCGCTACCTGCAGCAGCGCCTGGACGATGAGATCGGCCGAGCCAAACGTTACGGCAAGCAGCTGTCCTTCCTGATGCTGGACGTGGACGACTTCAAGGCGGTCAACGACACCTACGGCCATCTGGTGGGCGACGGAGTGCTTGCGGATCTGGGCAACGTCATCAAGTCCACGGTCCGCGAGGTGGATATCGTGGCGCGCTACGGCGGCGAGGAGTTCTCCGTGCTGCTTCCGGAAACCGACGCCTCGGGCGCTTTCATCGTTGCCGAGAAGGTCCGCGAAGCCGTGAGCATGCACCGCTTCTTGAATGCCGAGGGAGAGCGGACGATCCACGTCACCATGAGCCTGGGCGTGGCCAACCTGCCGCTACACGCTGAAGACAAAGAGAGCTTGCTGCGGCAAGCCGATGACGCCCTCTACCAGTCGAAGTCAACGGGCAAAGACCGAGTAAGAGCGCCAAAGATACGCTTGAGCAGGTTCGGTCTTGAGCCAGGACAGGAATTGAAGCCGTGACAAAGTGTGCATTCCTCGGGCCGGCAGGGACCTTCTCGGAAGAGGCGTTGCTGTCTTTAGGGATACCCGACGTAGAGCCGGTCGCCTGTACCACCATCGATGACGTCTTCGCTGCGGCGGCCGACGGACGCGCCGAGTACGGGATAGTCCCCATCGAGAACTCGGTCGAGGGCAGCGTGAACGCTACGCTGGACGCGCTCGCGTTCGACACGGAGCTCTATATCCAGCGGGAAGTGGTGCGTGACATCCACCATGCGCTCATCGTGGCGCCTGGCGTGGGGCTGGACGACGTCACCGCGGTGGTCAGCCACCCCCAGGCCACTGCCCAGTGCAGGAAGTGGCTTGCGACGCACCTGACGGGACGCCCCATCGTGGCGGCCAACTCGACGGCTGAAGCTGCGAAGCGTGCCGTTGCCGAGCCGGGGCTGGCCGCTGTGGGCACCTCGCTTGCGGCGAGGTTGCACGGTGGTGTGATCATGGAGCCATCGATCGAGGACTTCGAGGACAACCAGACGCGTTTCATACTGCTTGGCAAAGGTCTTCAGCCACGTACTGGACACGACAAGACCTCGGTTGCGCTGTTCATGCATCAGGACAAGCCGGGTACGCTGCACATGATCTTGTCCGAGTTCGCTTTTGGGCAGATCAACCTCACAAAGATCCAGTCGCGGCCCACCAAGCGCGCGTTGGGCGAGTACATGTTCTACGTCGACCTCCAGGGGCACGCGGAAGACGAGCCTGTCGCGCTCGCCCTTGAGTGCCTGCGCCTGAAGCTGCGTTCCGTCAAGCTGCTGGGCAGCTATTCGCGCTCTTCGTAGCGCGAGCCGATCCCGCTGTGTTTCTTGGACAACCCTTAGGTCGTCTGATATAAGATTGCGTTATAGTGCGTATCAGGCGAAACGAACGCAAGGGTAAGGAGCACACGATGAGCGATCAGCCGGTCGACTACCATCCGATGTGGAATGAGCTGGGCCTTGATCTGCCCACGCACGATGCGCTGCTTGGCGCGGTGGGACAGCTCTTTGGCGACGCGTACCTCACGCAAGAGAACCGGCCGCAGGGCATGGACTACCTCAACTTCGTGATGAGTGAGGTCCACGGGCTGCGCATCAAGGAGCTCGACGACTACCGCAAGGCGGGCGGCAAGGTCTTTGGCACGTTCTGCCTCTATGTGCCCGAGGAGATCATTCGCGCTGCTGCCGGCTGGTGCGTGGGGCTGTGTGCGGGCGCTGAGTTCGCCTATGACCAGGTCGAACAGATCATGCCGCGCAACACATGCGCGCTCATCAAGTCCTTCATGGGCTTCAAGCTCGCCAGGGTGTGTCCCTACATCGAGTCTGCGGACCTGGTGATCGGCGAGACCACATGCGACGGCAAGAAGAAGGCGTACGAGCTTCTCGGCGATCTGCACAACGTGTACGTCATGGAGCTCCCGCAGATGAAGCGCGATGTGGACATGCAGATGTGGCGCGACGAGATCCGCAACCTCATGGCGAAGGTGGAAGAGGTCACGGGCAACACCATCACCGCCGAGTCGCTCAAGGCGGCGATCACAGAGGTCAACGACAAGCGCCGCGCGCTGCAGCGCATCGCCGCCACGCGTGCTGCCGACCCGGCGCCGATCAGCGGCAAAGACGCGCTGCTCGCCACGCAGGTCGCTTTCTACGATGACGTGCCTCGCTTCACCCAGATGATGAACGCCCTTGCTGACGAGCTTGAGGCGCGCGTCGCCGCAGGCGAGGGCGTCACCGCCAAGGGTGCCAAGCGCATCCTCGTGACGGGTACCCCGATGGCGCTCCCCAACTGGAAGCTTCACGACATCATCGAGAAGGCCGGTGCGGTCGTGGTCGGCGAAGAGATGTGCACCGGCAGCCGCTACTACCAAGACCTCGTGTCCGAGGACGCCGCCACGCTCGATGACATGATTGACGACATCGCCGAGAAGTACCTGGACATCAACTGCGCATGCTTCACGCCCAACAAGGGCCGCCTTGAGGACGTCGTCCGCATGGCGAAGGACCTGGGCGCTGATGGTGTGATCGACTACTCGCTGCAGTTCTGTGGACTGTACGAGATGGAATCCAACGCCGTGGAGACGACCGTTCGCGACGCCGGCTTGCCGGTGCTCAAGATCACCACCGACTACTCGATGGAGGACGTGGGCCAGCTATCCACCCGTGTCGAGGCGTTTCTGGAGATGCTGTAAGACATGCGAGTGCTGGGGCTGGACATAGGGTCGCGAAGCGTTGACGCGGTGTGGCTCGAGGACGGGCGTATCACCGACCACGCTGTTGCGGACTCCGGTTTTGATCCGGCTGCAGCTTACGAGAGCTTCCTTGCCCGTGGCGATCACGATCTAGTGGTTGCCACGGGCTACGGACGTCATGCCGCTCGCGAGTCGTTGGGGTGCGGAGTGGTCACGGAGATCAAGGCCTACGCCCTGGGTGCCTCGGCGCTCCACCCCGGGGCGGCATCCGTGCTCGACATCGGCGGGCAAGACACCAAGGTCATCGCGCTCAAGCCCGGAGGCGGGGTCAGCGACTTCCAGATGAACGACAAGTGCGCCGCGGGGACCGGCAAGTTCCTGGAGGTCATGGCGCGGGCGCTGGGGTTCGACCTGGCGCAGATGGCGGAGGCCGCAATGGCAGCCGAGACGAGCGTGGCGATCTCATCGATGTGCACGGTGTTCGCCGAGAGTGAAGTCACGGGGCTTGTGCACAAAGGAATCGACCGCGGCAGGATCGCCCGTGGGCTTCACGACTCGATCGCCGCCAGGACCCTGGGCTCTCTCAAGCGTATAGGCGCCAGCGGGCCTCTCGTGTTCGCCGGAGGTGTGGCCAAGAACCGTGCCATGGCAGACCTGGTGCGCGCGGGCTTTGATGGTGAGGTCGTCATCCCAAGGGAAGCGCAGACCGTCGGCGCCTACGGGGCCGCTCTCAGCGCGCTTGAAGCATAGTCGGTTTCTCCTTATGTGCCGCATCAAAGACCTTGATAGTCAGCGTCGTGCCGTGTAGATTCAAAACGTAGCAAGAAGTAGCTCTCACGTCTGAAGCAAGGGGATGACCGTGCCAACGTATGCGGTCGATCTGCATAACCACACACCGCTCCTCACCCATGACTATCGTGGTTCGCTTGCTACCACCCCGCACCAGATCGTCGAGGCGGCTCTCTCGGCGGGTCTTGACGTCTACGGCGCCACCGACCACTTCTCGGTGGACTTTTGCCAGCGTCTTGAGGAGGCCGCCGATGAGATCGCCGAGCAGACCGGCCGTCGCCTTCTGATCGTCTCGGGCGCCGAGCTCAAAGTCCGGCACGGCGATGACGAGGTCCACATCATCGCGCTGCTTCCGCCCAAGAGCGCGACCCGCTCGTTCTCTCAGCTCGCCGAGATCCTCGGGCTTTCAACTCCGGTGGCTCCCGTCAGCGAGCTGCACCGTGTGACCGTGGTCCATCCGCCATGCGAGGTCTACAAGGCCATCGACGCGTTTGGCGGTATCGGCATGGTGGGTCACATCGACCGTGAGTTCGGTCGCTATCGGCTGCTTGATTCCCCGCATGCCGATCGCCTGCTGTCACTGGAGGACGTGCACGTGGTGGAGGTCGTCGATCCCCGTCACGCCGAGGCCTTCAGGGGTTACGACATCGCTGTGGTGAGCTCTTCGGACTCGCACTCGTTGGAGGAGATCGGCCGCCGATGCTCTTATCTTGAGATGGCGGACCTGAGCTTCTCGGCTCTGCGGACGGCGCTCACCGCGCCCGTCGCGCTTCCCGTCTAGAGGGCGCTAGGGCCTGAACGGCTCGTAGTCTGCGGGCCAGTGCAACCCTGTATGTGGCGCGAGCTTTCCGCCCATGTAGCGCACAGTGCCACGCGCGTTCAGCAGCACGGGCATGAAGTCCTCGCCCCGGAGCTGGCCCAGACGCCCGTGTGCGCATGCGCGCTCATCAAACGCAGTGACATCGTCGGGCTGGACGGCATCGGCGAGCATGGCCACCGGCACCGGGTCCCCTGAGTGAATGAGCGTTGTGCCTGCCGGCGTCCCGTGATCGCCTGTGACGATGATGATCGTATCGGCGGGCAGGCCTGCCCGGTCAGCAAGCCCTTCAAGCCCGGCATCTATCCCCGCGATGACATCGCGTTTGCGCAGCGGGTCTTTGTCGTGTCCCGCTTCGTCCGGCTGCTTGCTGTGGGCCAAGACGAAGTCCGCACCGTCGGCAAAGGCCGTGGCGGCCTCGGCCAGGCGCGCGCGGGTGTCGGCAGCAAGATCGGGGAGCGAGGGCACCCTGCGGTACTCCATGCCCAGCTCGCGGCTGATCCCCTCGAAGATGCCCGCCGAGGAGACAATGGTGCCGCGCATGCCGGTATGTGCCGGGAAAGGCGCAAGCGGGCGCTTCTGACCGGTCCATTTGAGCAGAAGGAACGGGCGGGGCGCATCGGGTGCAGCTCCGGGGGCGCTGAGCGCATCGTAGGCGAAGCGCAAGTATGCGGTGAGCGCTTCTGCGGTTCGCTGGGCGGCGGCAGGGTCGCGTGCGTCGTCAAGCGGCTGCACGCTGCCCACCGGCCATCCGTTGTTGTGCGGATCAGTGTCGGTGATATCGGTGCTGGCCCCGCCGTCGATGGTGATGATGGCTTGCTCGCCGACTGTGTGGTGAAGCTTGAACTGAAGCCCGGCGTGCGAGAACCCGGCCACGCGTGCCGCAAGGCCGGCGATCTTCTCGGCGGGTACACCGGGGTAGCGCTCCACGATAGCAAGCGAACCGTCTGCTCCCGGCTGCACGGTTGCGAAGATCGCGTGCAGCGCCACCTGGTCCGGGGTGAGTTCGATCCCGTGGCCGGCCGCCTCGAACACCGCGCGTCCGGGATACTCGCTCAGCGGATAGCCGAAGAGCGCGAAGTGCGCGAGCTCCGTGCCGGGTGCACGACCGGGGCCGAGTGAGGCAAGGATCCCCGTGGCCGAGCGCGCGGCGAAGGCGTCCAGATTGGGCGTGTGAGCGGCCTGCAATGGAGTGAGTCCGCCAAGCGATGGCCAGGGCCTGTCGCCAAGTCCGTCAAGCATGATGACAAGGATCGGTGCCACGGTTCTCCCTTCCTTCGGCATGACGATAGCACGCACCGCGTATTCGCGTATCATGCTTACGGTAGGGAGCCATGGGAGGAGCGCTATGCGGGACGATGCACGTACCGGTCCGGGTCTGGACCTTCTTATCAAACAGGTCTCTCCGCGTCCCGGAGAGCGCGCGCTTGATGTGGCTACCGGCAGAGGGCACATGGCGCTTGCCCTTGCGCGTGCGGGCGCATGCGTGACGGTGACGGATCTGACACCGTCGACGCTGGAACAGGCCCGACTTCATCTGGAGAGCGAAGGCATGGCGGCGGTCTACGAGCTTGCCGATGCCACGAGTCTGCCGTTCCCTGATGCCAGCTTCAACATAGTGACGTGTCGGATCGCAGCGCACCACTTCGAGGATGCGCAGCTGTTCTTCTCGGAAGTCGAACGGGTGCTTGTTCCCGGAGGCCGACTGGGCTTTCAAGATCATGTGCTTCCGCCGCAGCGGACCTCGGCGGTCATGGTGGACGCCTTCGAGCGCTTGCGTGATCCAAGCCACATCCAGGCCTTCAGTGTCGAGGGCTGGTCAACGCTCGCTCAGCGTGCGGGCCTTGAGGTGGACTTCACCGCCCTTGTGGACAAGCGGCGCGACTTCGCGCAGTGGGTCTCTGTTCAGGGATGCTCGGCAGATGTGGTCAAGGAGCTGTCGGAGCTCATGGCGGAGTGTCCGGACGCGATGCGCGAGTGGTCCGCAGCGGAGTACGACGATGGGACTCTGGTGTCATTCCGCAACCGGCACGTGGTGATGCTGGCGAGCAAGCCCTCGTAGGCCTAGGCGAGGGGCAGTTCCAGGGCGAAGGTGCTTCCAACGTCCTCTTCGCTTTCAAGCCACAGTCTCCCGCCCAGTAGATCCGCGAGGCGCCGAGCGATCGCAAGTCCCAGTCCCGCGCCCACCGGCTTTGCCACGTTGTCGCGCGTGGAGTGCTGGTAGAACTCCTCGAAGATGAGGTCGTGCTGGTCCGGCGGTACTCCTGGCCCGGTGTCTTTGACGGTGAAGCGGAACCAACCCTCCTCGGCCGACAGATTCAGCACCACGGAGCCTGTGTCGGTGTATTTGATCCCGTTGGCGAGCAGGTTCATGATTATCTGCTCCAGCTTGAGCTGGTCGGTGCGGAGTCTTTGGGGCAAGTCCTCCCCGGGAATGCAGCTGATGTGCAGCCCCTTGTTCTCGGCCAGCGGGCGAACCATCTCCACGAGCTTGATCGCCATATCCACAGGAGCGAGCTCGCGCGTGATGACCTCGGTCCGGCCGCTCTCGATCCTCTCCAGGTCCAGCACGTTGCCCACCAGGCCCAGCAGTTGTCGTCCTGCGGCGTTGATGATCTCTATCTGCTTGGCCTGCTCCTCGTTGAGCTCTCCCGCCAGTCCCTTCTCCAAGATCGCCGAGAAACCGATGATGGAGTTCAGTGGCGTACGGAGCTCGTGGCTCATCGCCGCCATGAACGAGCTCTTGGCGGCGTTGGCGTTCATGAGGTCCAGGTTCATGGATTCCAGTTCCGCCATAGCCCGCTCAAGACCACGGGTTCGTTCGTCGACAAGCTGCTGGAGATGATCCTGATACTCCCGGATCTCTGCTTCTGCGGCCTTGCGCTGGCTGATGTCGCGTACCACCGTTTGAGCGGCGGGTTCGCCGTGCCATGCGATAAGCGTCGTGTGGATCTCAGCCGGGAAAGCGTGGTCATCGTGGTAGCGGACGATCGTCTCGATCCAGGGCAGCACGCCTCCCTCGGTGTAGAGCTGCTTGAGCCTCCCAACATGATCCGGGTCGGATGGCAGGAACTCGAAGACAGAACATCCCTCGAGCTCCGTCACGCCGTGCCTGGCTGCATCTGCCGCTGCGGTGGGGTTGGCGTAGACGATCTCGCCGGCGACGGAGACCAGGATGGCGTCGGGGGACGACTCCACCAGCGAGCGGTATCGGGTCTCGCTCTCGCCCAGCGCGATGAGAGCATCTTCTCGCTCGGTGACGTCCACCAGCAGACTGAGAGCGGCGGGTGTGTCGTTGAACACGAGCGGTATGGATTCGACATGCACGCTGCCTGTCTTCCCGTCCGTTCTCTGGAGCGTGTAGACGAGCGGCGAGACGCGGTCGGCGCCTTGCATCAGCTTGTGCATGTCACGAGTGACGAACGCGTGTTGTTCCGTAGCCACGAACTCGAGGATGCTCTTCCCTACAACCTGGGAGTTCTCCTCAGCGCCGATCAGCCCTGCGCCAGAGCTGCTCAGCCAGATGATAGCGCCGTCATCCAGCCGCAAGAGCACTGCAGGTGTTGGCAGCAACTCGAGAAACCCGAGCAGCTCCGGTCCATAAGAGCCTCCACTCTGCATGTCTTGTCCCCCCGATTGCTGGTGCTAGCGTGCTGTGCGACAGACCGTCAACTCGTAGAGCGCAGAACGGACCCCACTGCCGTTTCGTAGTCAGGATCCGGGTCTGCTCGCCATGCACTGATGACCGCACGCCCCGCCGGAGCCAGGAACTCCTCGACGTACCGGGCGTAGACCTCTGTGTCATAGACGACTTCGTTGTCCAGCGACTTGTAGTTGCCCGAGAGAAGACACTCCAGCTGCTTGCCGCCTTGCGGCCAATCAGACCCGACGAGCGACTCGATGGCCGCGTTGTCCTCAAGGTGCCTGATGGGCTCTATGAGCTCGATTCCCGCATGCAGCAGCACCTCTCGGGAGGTGTCGATTCCCAGCGGTGTCTGCGAGAGCTTGATCGCGCCTGCATGCGTGTCACGTTCACCGGCGACGATAGGCGCGTTGCCGAGGGCCCACGAGAGAGGCACGCGCAGAAGGTGCATGTAGAGGTGACATGCGAGGCAGGCCGAGTAGATGCCGAAACGGCGCGTGATCTCCGCCGCGAACCTGCTGTTGAGCGCCGCCCAGAGCCGTGGACTGCTGAGCTCCACCGGCTTGAGCACTTCGGCTCGCTTGCCCACACGCTCCCGCAGGTACTCGACAGCGCGCAGGGGTGCCTCGGCATCACCGAATTCCGTGCCCGCGAACGCGACGGTTGGCAGGATGGTGGTGACCGCATGACCTCGCACGGCCTCGACGAGCGCGGCCACGCTGTCGCGCCCGGCTATCTCGCCGATGACGAGGCCCTCGCGCTCACGCAGTGAGGCGAAGTCGAGCGCGCGGAACAGGGTTTCAGGATGCTCAGCTTTCATGAGGGGAGTGTAGCAAGAAACTACGACACCGATGCGCCGAGAAGCGCCTTCAGATCCGCGATGGCGCTTTCTCGCTCATCGCCGGGGAGCGCGTCCAGCTGCTTGAGACTGATGAT
>JBFHJN010000022.1:0-36860 GCA_041595875.1 Coriobacteriia bacterium | reverse complement strand
CGCTTTAGACCCTGCAGGCCGTTATCGCTCTCCGGCCGCTTCCTGCGCGGCGATGATGTCTTTCACCTTCATGAGCCGCGTGAGATTGCCCCGCTCGGCCTCGTCGAGCTTCATCTGGATGTCTTTGATGGTCTCGGCGATAGAAGGCATGAGCACGTACTCCAGCGCGTTGACACGGCGCCGGGTGCGCTCGATCTCGGCCGCCAGAAGCTCGATGGCCTTCTCGCGCTCCGCCAGCTCCAGCATGCGGGGAGCGACCGCCGCAAGACGCGCCAGCGCCTCGTCAAGCACCACCGGCAGCGTGGAGAAGCTGTAGCCGCCGGGCTCGGCAAGCTCCCGCTGCTCGAAGATGGGGACGTGCACGCTCATGACGCTCTTCTCGCTGGTATCGAGCAGCTCGCTCGGCTCGCCTGCAAGCAGCGCCTGCGTGATGGCCGCGCGGCCCGCCTCGGCACGCGCGACTGCGAACAGCCCGTAGGCCGACTTGAGCTCGGCTTCCACCTCGGCGCGCAGTCGGCGGTTCTCCGAGATACGCGCGATGAACTCCTTAAGCAGCTCATCGAACTTGTCTTTCAGCAGCTTGTGGCCGCGTTTGGCCACGTCGCCGCGTCGCTTCAGCTTGAGCAGCTCCATGCGATTGGGATTGACGCGCATCTTTGTCACAAGATCAGCCCCCGAACCGATCGATGAGCAGCCATAGGATGAGCGCCGTCACACCCACCGCGTTGACCACGCGTAGGGTGATGACTCCACGGCTCGACTTGCCGCCCAGCCTGTGGGCGGCGACCGCGCTGAGCAGCTGCACGACGACGAGCACCGCAAGCAGTGCGATGACCAGCGCTATGAGGGTCCCGTCGGTCACGCGTCCGCGTCCTCCTCGGCAGGAAGGTACTTCTCGACGAACACGTCTTTGATGCGCTTGAGTTCCGTGCGCGGCAGAAGCTTCATGAGCTCCCAGCCCAAAGCGAGCGTGTCGCCCACAGAACGGTCCTCGCCGGCACCCTGGCGGATGAAGCGGTCCTCGAATGCATCGGCGAACGCCACGAACGCCTTGTCGCTGTCCGAGAGCGCCGCCTCGCCGAGAATGACCGCGAGCTCCTTTGCCTGCAGGCCACGCGCGTACGCACCGAAGAGCTGGTTGGAGAGGTCGGCGTGGTCCTCGCGCGTCTTGCCCGGGCCGATGCCCTTCTGCTTGAGGCGCGAGAGCGACGGCAGCACCGCGACCGGCGGATAGACGCCGCGACGGTGCAAGTTGCGGTCCAGCACGATCTGGCCCTCGGTGATGTAGCCGGTGAGGTCCGGGATGGGGTGCGTCTTGTCGTCGTCAGGCATCGAGAGGATCGGCACCTGCGTGATGGAGCCCTTGCGACCCTTCACGCGACCTGCGCGCTCATAGATGGTGGCGAGGTCGGTATAGAGGTAGCCGGGATAACCACGGCGCCCGGGAACCTCTTTGCGCGCAGCCGAGACCTCGCGAAGTGCCTCGCAGTAGTAAGTCATGTCGGTAAGGATGACCAGCACGTGCATGTCCTTCTCGTACGCCAGGTACTCGGCGGCGGTAAGCGCCATGCGCGGCGTCGCGATACGCTCGACGGCCGGGTCATCGGCCAGGTTGAGGAAGAGCACCGCCCGCTCGATGGCGGAGGTGTTGCGGAACTCGTCGATGAAGAAGTCCGCGTCCTCGAAGGTGATTCCCATGGCGGCGAAGACAACGGCGAACTCGCCCTCGATGGGCTCGCCGATCTCATCGGCTGCCGCGCCGCGCTGCAGCACCGCGCTCTGACGCGCGATCTGTGCGGCCAGCTGGTTGTGCGGAAGCCCGCTGCCCGAGAAGATCGGGAGCTTCTGCCCGCGCACGAGCGGGTTCAGACCGTCGATCGCCGAGACACCCGTCTGGATGAAGTCATCGGGGAAGTCGCGCGCCGTGGGGTTGATCGGCTGCCCATAGATGGACAGGCGCTTCTCGGGGATGATCTCGGGGCCGTCATCGCGCGGGCGGCCCAGGCCGTCGAAGACGCGGCCGAGCATGTCCTTGCTGACGGCGAGTTCCAGCGAGCGACCCAGGAACTTGACCTTGGTCTCCGAGGGGTTGGAACCCCGCGTGCCTTCGAACGCCTGCACAAGAGCGACGTCCTCGTTGACTTCCAAGACGTTGCCCAAAGAACGCGTGCCGTTGGGGAACTCAAGCTCCACGAGCTCGCCGTAGGTCACGTCCACCACGTTCTCTACAAGCAGGAGCGGTCCAACGATATCGCGTGTGGTCATGTACTCGCGCACTACCGCTCACCTCCCGCGTAGACAGCGACTTCGTCGTCGTCGAAGCCGTCACCAACCAACTGGGTCTCGATGTCACTGGCGATCTCATCGAACTCGGACAGCTTGTCCTCATCCAGGTACTTCGCGCGGGTGATGCGCTCGCGCACCGGCGCCGCGAAGATATCTTTGAGCGCGGCACCCTTGCTGTGCGCCTCGATCGCCTTCTCGTGGAACAGCAGGATGGTCTCAAGCAGCTTGTCTTGCTGCCTGAGCGAGGTGAACTGATCGTCATCGCGGAACGCGTTCTGCTGCAAGAAGTCCTCGCGGATGGACTTGGCGGTCTCCATGAGCACCTGCTCCTCGGCAGAAAGCGCCTCAAGGCCGACGAGTCGCACGATCTCAGCAAGCTCGCTCTCGCGCTGCAAGATGCCCATGCAGCGGTCACGACGCTCACGGAACTCCGGTCCTACGTTGGCGTTCCAATACGGCGTCACCTTGTCGAGATAGAGCGAGTAGCTGGTCAGCCAGTCGATGGCCGGGAAGTGACGCTCATAAGCGAGCTTGTCTTGCAGCGCCCAGAACACCTTCACCACGCGCAGGGTGTTTTGCACGACTGGCTCGGAGAGGTCTCCACCGGGAGGTGATACGGAACCCACGACCGAGACAGAACCCTCACGCTCGGTCTCTGTGGCCAGCGTGTGCACACGGCCGGCACGCTCGTAGAACGCCGCCAGCTTGGTACCCAGGTATGCCGGGAAGCCTTCGTCGCCCGGCATCTCCTCAAGGCGACCGGAGATCTCACGCATCGCCTCTGCCCAGCGGCTCGTGGAGTCCGCCTGCAAGACGACCGCATAACCCATGTCGCGGAAGTACTCGGCCATCGTCATGCCGGTGTAGACCGAAGCCTCGCGCGCCGCGACCGGCATGTTGGAGGTGTTGGCCACAAGAACCGTTCGCTTCACAAGCGGCTCGCCGGAATACGGGTCCACAAGCTCCGGGAACTCCATGAGCACGTCGGTCATCTCGTTGCCGCGCTCGCCGCAGCCGATGAAGATGACGACCTCCGCGTTGGACCACTTGGCGATCTGGTGCTGCGTGACGGTCTTGCCGGCGCCGAACGGCCCCGGGATACAGGCGACGCCGCCTTTGGTGAGAGGGAAGAACGTGTCGATGACGCGGGTACCGGTGGTAAGCGGCTCGTTTGCCGAGATCTTCTTGCGGTACGGCCGGGGAACACGCACCGGCCAGACCTGCATCATGATCAGGTTCACGCTCTCGCCCGCGGCGGACTTCAGGCTGCCGACCGGCTCGGTGACCGTGTAGCTGCCTGCCGAGAGATCCTCGATCACGCCCGAGACACCCGGCGGCACCATGATGCGATGCTCGATGACCGCGTTCTCCTGCACGGTGCCGATGATGTCGCCGCTCTCAACCCGGTCGCCCGCTTTCAGTGCCGGCTTGAACTCCCAGCGCTTGTCCCGGTCCAGACCCGGTGCGGTGACGCCGCGAGAGAGAAAGGCGCCCGCCATCTGCTCGAGCACGTCGAGTGGACGCTGGACGCCGTCGTAGACGGCCTCGAGCATTCCGGGGCCAAGCTCCACAGAGAGCGGCGCACCCGTCGCCTCCACGGGCTGGCCGGGGCCAAGACCCTCGGTCTCCTCGTACACCTGGATCGAGGCGCGGTCTCCGCGCATCTCGATGATCTCGCCCATGAGCCCCTCCGCGCCAACGCGAACCAGGTCATACATACGAGAGCTGACCAGGCCTTCCGCGACGACGAGCGGACCGGCTACCTTCACAATCTTGCCCTGCTCCATCTAATCTTCCTCTTCTCGGATCAGAACGCTCGTGCCGAGCGCACGCTCGATCGCGCGGTTGATCTTGGCCTCGCCCACACCACCGGCACTTCCTGCACCGGGGATGACGGTGACCGCCGGAACCGGCTGGTCCATGGCCTCGGCGATCAGGTCTTCCATCGCCTCGTAGACCGGCTCGGTCACGAAGACGACGCCATACTCACCTGCCGAGAGGCGCGCCCACAGCGCGCGTGCCTGCTCGGCGTGTTCAACAGGGAACACAGCGAAGCCAAGCGGACGGAACCCCGCCACGCTCGTTGAATCGCCTACGACCGCGATCTTCGCCAACTCACACCACCTATTCGTATCGCTCGCGAAGACGACGCCGGAGCACCTCGGTGGGAACCCCGGACAGCCGTCCGATGAGCAGCATTCTCAGCATCATCACTTCTGCCTGACGCGCCATGACGTAGCCGATGACAGGCTCGGGGCCGGCGGCGACCATCCGCGCGCGCTTGAGGTAGCGCACGACGAGGTCGTCTGCCAGCACGTCGTAGTTGCCGAGGTCGACGATCCGCTCGGCAGGAACGCCCTTGAGCGGTCCGCGCTTGGCGAGCGCCTCGGCGATCTCAGGGACAGGACACGAGTAGAGCTTCATCAGCTCGGCACCGGAGACGTTGCCGCCCTCAAGCAGCAGCGCTGCAGCGTCTGGTGCACGCCAGTTCTTCGTCCTCGCCCGAAGCAGCGCCTTGAGGTTGGCCAGATCGACCATCAGCGCGGCAAGGCCCGCCAGAAAACGGCTCTTCGAGTCTTTTGCGCTCTCGCTCAGGTCCGCGAACAGAGCCCTGTCCACCGTGGTGGTGATCTGCTCCTCGCTCACCTCGCTGCCCTCATCGGCAAGCGCCATGTAGATGTCCCGCACGAACTTGGGGAGCTGTGCGGCCGGGCCGCGCATCACCTCGACCGGGATCGTGCCCAGACCGACGAGCAGGTCGTCAACGGGAGCCCCCAGGAGCTCCGCTTTGAGGCGGGCCTCCAGGTTGGCGTAGTCGTACCGCACACGGAAGAAGCGTATCACCGGGAGCGGGAGATTGGCCGTGACCAGGAAGCCGTAGAGTTCGTCGAGCGCGCGATCAAGCCCGCGCTCGATGTCTTCGACGGTCTCGACATCCTCAAGGAAGCGTCCGTAAGGAGAGTCGGAGAGCACACGCCGCTGCTCCGTGAAGGTGGGCGCATCAAGCAGGCGCTCGTATGTGCCTCCCGAGAGCATCCGCCCTTCAAGCACGCGGACGCGCCCGACGGCGTAGCCGTAGCGTATTGGCTCTGTCACCGACTTCCGGAACAGCAACGCTTCACGCCTCCTCAGTGAGGAACAACCGCGACGACGCGACGCCCGCAAGCTCATCGCGACGTCCCGCGATCAACGATGCCGGCGATATCTCCGCGCTCACGCGGTCGGCCTGCAAGATGACACCGTGTGCGATATCCGCTGTCTCTTCCGAGAAGACCAGCTCGCGATTGATGCCCTCCTCGGCAAGCAGCGCTTGCACCGCCGAGGCAAGCCCGCTCAGGCGCATCTTGTCCGCGGCGGCCACGCGCACGTGATCGCCGCCGTGGGCGGCCCGGACGATACCTCGCGCGATCAGGCGCGAGTATGCCTCGTCGTCCAGCGCCAACAGCTGCTCTTCGGCTTCTCGCAAGACGCGCTCCACGAGCGCGCGCTTGCCGGAGAGCATCTCGTCTCTTGCGCTCAAACGCGCGTTGGCCAGCAACGTTGCGGCGCGAGACTCGGCATCCCTACGGGCGTCATGGACCGCACGCTCGTGGAAGTGCTCCCCCTCACGTTTCGCCTCGGCCATGATCGCCTCGGCCCTGGCACGCGCGCCGTCAGTCAGCGCCCGACCTTCAGCTCCGGCGTCGCTCTCGATGCGGCCTATGATGTCCGCAAGCGCCACGCGATCACCCCATGTAGATGCCGCGAAGCGAGAACAGCATCAAGATAGTGGCGATGAGCGCGAACACGGCGTAGGTCTCTACCAGGGCCGGGAAGATCAGCGCCTTACCGGAGTCCTCGCTGCGACGCGCGACCATACCGGCAGCGCCCACGGCCGTCATGCCCTGATAGATGGCGGTCACCAGACACAGCACCGCAACAGGCAGGCAGGACAGGAAGATCTTGAAGCCAAGCTCACCCGGGATGTTGGGTGCCGTGGTCTGCAGCAGGATCTCGAAGAACTGCAGCACCAGGATGGCAGTGATGAGTCCATAGATGCCCTGCGTACCCGGCATAGCGGCAAGCGGCAGAACCCGGCCGAACTTCTCGGAATCCTCGGTGACGATACCCGACGCGGTGTTAGAGATCGTCGTGATACCGATGGCCGAGCCGATCCCTCCTCCGATGGCAGCGAACGCGGCACCCATGAGCGCCCACGTCATGCCCGACATACCCCAAAACAGCTCGTTCACGTTGTCTTGCCTCCTTCCTGCGACCCTACCTGAGGGTGCAGAACAACCGACTTGGTCTTGGGGCTCAGCGGTGCGTAGTTACGACCGCCCCCCTCATAGAACTTGCTGAAGAACTCCACGAACTGCAGACGCGTGGGATGGACGAACGCGCCCAGCAGGTTGATCACGAGGTTTATCGAATGCAGGATGACCACCACGAGCACCGCGAAGACCAGGCCCGCAACCGGCCCCAGAAGCTGCATCACGATGGTGCCCAGCTGATTGGCCACCTGGCCCACGAGCATACCCGCAAGACCCAGCGCCGCGAGTCGCGTATAGGAGAGGAAGTCCGAGATGAGTCCGGACATCCCGTATGTATCGTAGGCGCCCACCAGCATCGAGATGATGGCCTTGCGCCCGGTCTTTGAGACGAACAGACAGGCGGCCGTGAGCGCCAGGAAGACCTGGGAGACGACCGAGGGGCCACCAAGCGCAGCCGCGGCGAAGAACGCCACCACCGAGACGATCCATGCCCAGCCCAGCGCCTTGTCCCAGACAGGCGCCTCCACTTGTGAGGGCACCTCGAGAACCCGCCCTTTGAGCAGCAATGTGAGACCCAGCCCGCCGATGATGAACGCCGAGGTGGCCCCGGGCAGCAGCGCTCCGGCCGTGATGGCCGCAAGGAGGACGATAGTGGAAAGATGGCCGGCCACAGCGCCGCGCCAATCGCCCTGCCGTATCTGGACGACCGCGCGTGTCACCAAACCCAGCAGGATGTGCACCACACCAAGCGCCACGCTGATGACAAGGAACAGCATGATGTCTTCCAGCGGGTCGAAGAGCTTGAAGGTGAGAAGGAAGTCCGGCACCAGCTTGGCGTCCACCGCAAAGTACGAACCGGTCACAACGCCCAGCAGTATCGACGCCACGCCGCCGTAGGTGAGCAGGTCCATGAAGCGCTTCACGCCTTCGCCCACATCCAGCTTGCGCTTGATGAGCTGCGCGACGATGAGCAGCACAAGACCATAGCCCACATCGGCCAACGCCATGCCGAAGAAGATGAAGAAGAAGCCGGCCATCAGCGGCGTGGGATCCACCTCGTCATACTGCGGGCGGCCGTAGAGATCGGTCAGCACCTCGAACGGCCGCAGCCACGTGGGATTGTCGAGCTCGATGGGCGGCTTGTCCTCCGGCCCCGGCTGCTCGAGCGTGAGATCGACCGCGGTGCGCATGGACTCCGTGACCGCCTCAAGCCTGCCACGCTTGTCCGCGGTGACCCAGCCGGAGATGACGATCGTGCGCTCGGTCGCGCCGAAGCGCTCACGAACCAGCAGGATGTCACGCGCCGAGACGAGCGCCTCGGCAAGCCCTACGCAGTGCTCGTAGTGCTCATCGGAGAGCTCCTTCGCGCGCTCAAGCATGCGCGTCGTGTCGTTGGCGAGGTCTTCCAATTGCTCTTGCGCAACTGAGATCTCCTCGGCGGGATAGTCGGACAGTTCCGGGAACGCGACCTCGGTGAAGTTGGTGAGATGCAGCGCGGCACGAACGTCATCGACGTGTTCTTTGTGCGCCATGACCACCCACGCCGACCTGCTCCCTACCGCACCGAGCTCCTCCACCGTGACCTCGGAGACCGCACCACGCAGGTGCTCGCGGATCGCTTCTCCTTCTGAAGCCGGCACGGTTCCGGTGAGGAGCATGACGTGCTCGGTCCCCCGCCACTGGCTGATCTGGAGATGGAGGGGTGCCCACGGCCGTAATTCGCTGATAAGCGAGCGGAGCCGTTCGCGCTGACGCTCCATGGAAGCGAGATGGTCCGAAAGGTACTCGCATTCACCGTAGAGGTCGAAGAACGACTCGTCGGTGTCCAGAGCGTAGAACTCGTCCTCGGTCAGATGGAACTTCTCCGAGATGAACGATGAGAAAGGTGCGTCTGAAGTGTGGTATCTGCCCAGGAACTCGACCACGAACTGTGCGTCGGCTATCTGCTCGTCCAGCTGGGCTATCCGCGCCTCGACAGCGCTGGAATGCGGGGCCGGAAGGTCATGGGCGCCCTCGACGATGTCGAGAACACCTGCTTTGCGAAGGTTGTCGACCAGCTCTTCTGCCGCAGAAGCGTGCGAGATAGCCGTCACCTTGAGCATGCGCGCTACGGCCACGCTCAGTCCACCAGCTCTCCCACTACGGCGCTCACGGCGTCCGGGACACGTCTCTGCGCCTGGTCAAGCATCGTCGCCGTACGCTCGCGCGCCTCGGCAGCGGTCTTCTCGGCTTGGGCAGTGGTCTGCCCGATGATCTTGGCCGCCTGAGCTTGCGCATCTTCCAGCGCGGCTGTTCGGGCAGCGGCCAACGCTTGTTCGGCGTCCGTGCGAGCGTCCTTGAGGGTTCCTTGCGCCGCTTCTCGCGCCTGGGAGACGGCCTGACGCGCCCGTTCCTCGGCGTGGAGTATCTGTTCGAGCTTTTCCATGAACCCACCCCTTGGGTTTTCACCCCTGATGTATCGTGCGATTCTATCATCCACAGAGGTCCGCACAAGCGCCCTTGCCAACAACGAAACGACCAGATCTCTTGCGGGGACCCGTAGAATCAACGGCTCACAACTTGCTGCCACTACTATAGTACTCACCAGAGACAAGCTGACGTACCTGACGGAGTCTGAGCGCATGGACACATCAACACCCTCGCCGGGGTATCGCACGGCCAACGGCAGACTCGCCGCAGCCAGGCGTCGCAAGCGTGCCATTATCGCCCTCGCGGCGGGTGGCGGCCTGGTCGTTGTGGCCGCCGCGACCTTCGCGTTCGCCTTCCCGGGCCTGTGTCCTCTCGCCGTCACAAGCGCCAAGGTCCCCACCGCCGCACCGTCAGCTGTCCCCACCGCCACAGTCGAGCCTGTGGTCTCACAAGAACCCACGCTGCCTCCCGAGCCTTCCCAGCCCGCCACCATCACCGTAGCTGCAGTAGGCGACATGATCTTCGATCGCAAGGTGAAATCGCTTGTCCAGTCTGCGGGCGGGCTCGAGCCTCTGGAAGAGGTCGCGGCGCAGCTTGCCGCTGCCGACGTGGCCGTTGGCAATCTTGAAAGCCCGATGTCCGACGGCGGCACCCGCAACACAGCCAAGGACGTGACCTTCCGAGGCGACCCCCGCGGCGTCGAGGGCCTCGTGGCCGCAGGCTTTGACTTCCTGTCACTGGCGAACAACCACGTGCTCGACTACGGCGCTGATGCTCTGGCCGACACAGTGACGCTGCTGGATGAGAACGGGATCGGCCACTCCGGAGCAGGGGCGAACCGTGATGCTGCATGGACACCGGCGGTGGTGGAACGCAACGGTGCCACGGTGGCGTTTCTATCCTTCTCCCACATCCTGCCCGCAGGGTTCGTTGCCACCGGTTCCAGTGCCGGTCTCGCGCAGGGCCGCAACAACATGGATGCGGTGGAGGAAGCGATCCGCTCGGCGAAAGAGAGCTACGACTACGTCATCGTGAGCTTCCACTGGGGCGTCGAGTACGAGGACGACTGCAACGGCGACCAGGTCACCGATGCGCATCGCGCCGTGGACGCCGGCGCGGACATGGTCATGAGCCATCATCCCCATGTCATACAGGCGGTCGAGTACTATAATGGCCGACTGATCGCCTATTCGCTGGGCGACTTCGTGTTCGACCACTACTCGCGCAAGACGGGCGAGGCATTCATACTGGACGCCTCTTTGGGTCCCTCAGGTGTGAGCGACGTCACGATCACACCGGTCTACCTGGACGAGAACGGCAAGCCCGAGTACGTGCATAACGAGGAGGCGACGACGATCCTGCAGCGGCTACACGACATCTCCGCCAAGCGCGGGACCATAGTGACCCTCGACGGTGACATCGCGACGGTGACGCCGTGAGTCAGACCTCCCCCCGCCCCCGTCGATCGCAGCGCACCACCGCACAGCGCACCACCGCGCAGCGCACCAACTCACGGCGCGTCAGCTCGCAGCCACCGCGCGCGCGGCGTACAACAACCCCGGGATTGCGCCCTGTTAGGGATGCAGGTCTCGATGTCCGAGGAAGCCGCCGCAGCCGCAAGAGGAACACATCTCCTTCCTACCTGCTTGTGATCGCGCTCTCGGTACTTGTGATCGCGGGGACGCTGTTCGCCATGGGTCGCTCAGACTCAGGAGACCAGGCGGTCCTCCCCGTTGCCACGGCAGCGACGGAGACGGAAGGAGCGGCCGCCGAGCCGGCACGCGAGCCGACGCCGTGCTTTGCCTGCCTCGGCGAACTCGACCTGCATCTTCCCATCGACCCCGACGACGTGACCGCCGTTGCGTTCCACCAGGCATCGGGGGTCGCCGCGCAGTCCATGACCTCGCTCGTACCCGACGCGGACATGGAAGCCGCAGTGGAGATCCAGGGTGTTCCGCCACTGGATCAGGCGCAGGCTGCTGACCTTGGCGAATCTGATCTGTGGGTGGGCTGCGTTCTGCGGATGTGGCGCAGCAACCGCACCGGCACGCCGGACACGGCCGCCGACTGCGGGGCGCTCCCCGGCAGTGCGGTCTTCTCGCCGGTCTCCGGCACCGTCGTGGAAGTCAAAGCCTACAAGCTCTATGACAAGTACGACGACTACGAGATCCACATCCGGCCGGACGGCTTCGATGACATCGACCTCGTCTTGATACACGTCGATGACGTGCTGGTATCCGAGGGAGACATCGTGACCGGCGGGGTGACGCAGCTTGCGTGCGTACGCAAGATGTCGGACAAAGTCGACCTGCAGCTTGGAGGCTACACCGCTAACGGTGGCGACCACGTGCACATGCAGCTGAACGCCGTCGCGAGCGACGATTCATCCACAGGAGCGGACGGCTCCTAGCCGTCGACCCCGGTATCCTCGGCAGTCTCGGTCGCCCGGTGTATCCACCCGCGGAAGCGGCGGTCGAACTCGTAGCGCTCCAGTCGCACCTTGCGCTGGCATCCCACGCACATCAGGCCGATGTCCATACCCAGCTTGGTGACCTGCCATTCGTTGACGCCGCAGGGATGCGGCTTCTTCAGGCGCACCACATCGCCGATGCGCACAGGCGTCACGGGTACCGCCATACCACACCTCCCTTGAGTCTGTTGCGGGTCCAGCGGGTAGAGTATAGCCTGTCAGCACCGTTCCAGAACGAAAGGCCACCCATGCAGACGAAGGCCATCCTCTCCGTGCTTGGCGAAGACCGCGTCGGTATCGTAGCTGCGGTCTCCACAGCGCTTGCTCAGTCGAGCACCAATATCGAGGACATCAGGCAGACCATCTTGTCCGGCGTGTTCTCCATGACGATGCTCGTCACCGTGGATGAGGACAAGACGACTTTCGAAGACGTACAGGAAAGACTCGCTGACGTGGCGGAATCGTTGGGAATGCAGATAACCCTGCAGCGCGAAGACGTGTTCCGATTCATGCACCGTATATAAGAAGGAGTCCGGATGCTGCGAATCACGCCCGAGGAGATCGCCGAGACCCTCACAATGGTCACCCAACAGCACCTGGATATTCGCACGGTCACGCTCGGCCTCTCGCTGGGTGGTTGCGCGGCAGACGACATAGCCACGGTCGCCGCGCGCGTCTACGACAAAGTCAGCTCCGCGGCCGAGCGCCTGGTCCCGGTGGCCGAGGCCATCGAGCGCGAGTACGGCATCCCCATCATCAACAAGCGCATCGCCGTGTCGGCGATCTCTGAACTCGTGCACGGCAAGGGTCACGACCTCACGCCCATCGCCGTGGCGATGGACCGGGCCGCCCGCGAAGTGGGAGTGGACTTCATCGGGGGCTTCTCGGCGTTGGTGCACAAAGGCATCGGTGCAGGCGACAAGATGCTCATGGACTCGATCCCGGCGGCGCTTGCCTCCACCGAACGCGTGTGCTCATCGGTGAATGTGGCATCGACGCGGGCAGGCATCAACATGGATGCCGTGTTGCGCATGGCCCAGATCATCGGCGAGACGGCGGCCCTGACCGCGGCCCGCGACAGCATCGGCTGCGCCAAGCTGGTCGTCTTCTGCAACATGGTGGAGGACAACCCCTTCATGGCAGGTGCCGTCCACGGTTCCGGCGAAGCCGACGCCGTCATCAACGTTGGGATCTCAGGTCCCGGCGTGGTGCGCGCCGTTGTGGAATCGCTCCCGCAGGACGCCGATCTCACCGCAGTCGCCGAGGCGATCAAAGCGACCTCGTTCAAGATCACTCGCGCAGGTGAGCTTGTGGCCCGTGAAGCCGCGCGGCGCATGGGCGTAGAGCGCGGCATCGTCGACCTTTCACTGGCGCCCACCCCTGCCGAGGGAGACAGCGTCGCCGCGATCATCGAGGCCATCGGCGTCAAACGGTGTGGAGGCCCCGGCACCACGACAGCGCTCGCCCTCCTCAACGACGCAGTGAAGAAAGGCGGCGCCATGGGCACCAGCTCCATCGGCGGGCTGTCCGGTGCCTTCATCCCGGTGTCCGAGGACGCCAACATGGTGCGCGCAGTCCGTGACGGAGCCCTCACGCTTGAGAAGCTCGAAGCGATGACGTCGGTCTGCTCGGTAGGTCTGGACATGATCGCCATCCCCGGCGACACGGCGGTGGAGACGGTAGCCACCATCATGTCTGATGTGTGCGCCATCGGCGTCATCAACAGCAAGACCACCGCGGCACGGCTGATCCCCGCCGTTGGCAAGGGACCGGGTGACACCGTCGACTACGGCGGACTGCTGGGTGCGGCGCCTGTGATGGACGTCAGCCCGTGGGCGGGAACCGTGCTCGCGCGACGTGGCGGACGCTTCCCCGCCCCCCTCAACAGCCTGCGCAACTAAGGTTTCGCAATCCTACTGCCGATGTATGATGTGCGGTAGTGTGTGCATGAAAAAGCGTGTTGGCAGGATAGAAACGGCGGGGAGATCAGCAGTGATCGTAGACCGGGGACATAGGCGCACGTCCGTCCGCGTCTTGCTGTCTGCGCTGATCGCTGCCGCAATACTCGCCGCACCTCTGACCGCCTACGCTGTGAAGACCTTCACACCAGCAGTAGCCCTCTCGGATTCCACTGCCCTCGCCACGGGTGTCAGTTACACCTTCACTGGATTCAGGGTTGCCCCCAACCAGACTGTCACAAGCATGACTATCAAGTTCGCGACGAACACATCGACTGTGACCGCCGGTACCACCAGCTCCCCCCAGGGCACGGTCAGCGTACTCGACGGCCGCACTGTGAAAGTGACGTTCAGCCCGGCGCTCGATGAGAAGAACTCAGACATCGTTCTGGTACTGAACGGCGTGACCAACCCGACGAGCGCTGGGACATACTCAGTGGAGGGCATCTCGTTCTCAGTCATCAATGACAAACCCTCACCATGGACTGACACAGAGGTCATCAGCACGACCTCCCTGCCAAGCTACACAGTGACCCCGGCAGCGACACTCTCTCTGACGATCTCGGGCGACGTCGATCTTGGGGCCCTCGACGTTGACCAGACCTCCCCTACTGAGACCATCACGGTCAATGTAGTGACGGATGCAACACAGTACACGATCACGCGCACCGTGACCGATGATAATCCCGGATGGACGATGTCTCTGTCCGGGACCTACCCAGTGAGCGGCGCTGCTCCGGGAGCCACCTACCAAGACGTCCTCAGCGTCACTCCCGGCTGGGACGCCTCCCCGGATGTGCCGTTCACAGCCTCGGTCACCTACACCGTAGCTATCCCATAGAAGCTACGGAACAGCCAGAATGCCACACCGTTCATCCGTTCAGCCATTCTTGTGTGCCGTCTGTCACACTATTGCGCCGTACGGCAAGACAGTATTCATTTCCCTACAGGTTGCTCCGATACAGGAATTAGAACAAGCCGGCGCGCGTTCTGCGAAACCAAGTAGAGCTTCACGTCATAGTCAGTCTTACAGAGGAGAATCAAGATGAAGAAGACGCTCATCATCGGAATCGTCGCAGCATCACTGGTGCTCGGCATGGTCGCCTACGCAACTGCCGCAACTGGTACCGCCACCGTCACTGCAACCGTCAACCCCAAGCTCGAGATGTCGATCGACGACTCCACTCTCGCCTTCGGCTCGCTTGATCCCGAAGTCAACGGTTCAGGCAACGCGGTGCTGACCGTTCGTTCCAACAAGGCATTCACCGTCAGCCGTGCGATTGATACCGGTGACGACCTCGCAACGCTCATCGGTCTCACGATCGACAACGGTGCGACCGGCTCCTTCTCCAAGAACGCCAGCAACGCCGGACAGGTCCTCACAGACAAGTACAGCTACCTCGTACCGTGGTCCACGACTCCCGGCACCTACAGCCAGAGCTTCACCTACACCGTGACCCAGTAAAGCCGCGCCGGCCGGTGAGTGCCTAACTCACCTTGGGTCTCATAGGACCCGCCTGGATACCAGGCGGGTCCTTCTCATTGTCCCCAGTTCCACGACGGCCCGGCTGACAGACCGCACGTCATCGATCTGAACAGGCTGTCTCTCACCGCAAGAGCCCGAATCCCCACCGTTCGTCCGTTAATACTCCCCATTTGCTCATTCGTCACACGGAGATACCGTTCATCCACCGATAAACGGTATGTAAGACGAAGAAGCGCAAGCGACGGGGGTGTCAACGGTGAAGCGAACGATCGTAGCGGTTCTGGCAGCAGCACTGTTGCTCACCAGCCTCCCCGCAGTGGCAGCCGCGACCAGCGGAACCGCCACCGTCAGCGTGCAGATCAACGAGCGCCTCGTGGTCACCCCCACAGATGGTGGAGTCACAGTACAGGCCAACGTTCCATGGCAGCTCGTTGTGGACACGGCAGATGGCACCCACACCGTCAGCGGCAAGGCCACAAGCGGCACCTACATCGAGATGCCGGACACAGCAGCTGCCTACTGGGTGGTTGCGGACTAGCGATCAGTTTCTCACCGTCGGCGCGGTAGAACGAAGAACCTGTCGGGTCACTCGGCAGGTTCTTCAGATTCTGGCGCACCTTCAGGTGCCGCCGACCGACCAGCAGCGGCGATGGTAGCGTGGGCCTTGCGCTCGGCCACCTTCACCGCACGCCTCCACGAGATATACATCAGCACCAGTGCAACGAGCACTACGACGGCGATAGCCAGCCACAGCGGGACGATCCACACGGTACGGTCTTTGACCACCTGATCAAGGATGGTCGTCCCGGCCGAAGCGCCCTCTCGAGGATACTCAACCGTGAGCCGTGCGGTGAAGCGCCCAAAGGCGGGGATTCCCTCTGCCACTCCGGAACGCTCCAGGTTGGTCTCAGCGTAGACGACGGTCTCTGAGGCTACCTCGCTACTCCAAACCTCGTTCTCATCGCCATCCAACAACGCCAGCTTCGCGGTGACGCTCTTGTCTATGTTGCCCTCGTTGCGGATCAGGTAGACCCATGACATCTCATCGCCAAGGATCGGGCTGCGGACGCTGAAAGGTAGAACGTCTATACGCTCGACAAGGTCACCCTGCACCCTGATGCGTATGCGAGCACCCAGGCGACCCATGACATTGGCGCTCGCGCCCTCTTCGGCCTCTTCAGGTGCAAGCATCTCGAAGAACAGCAGAAGCTGATGGTCTCCAGGGGCTGCCGTGGCTGGCACGGTGAAGGAGAACTCCACCGGTGCGCGCTCGCCGGGCTCCAGCGTGATCAGCGGCGTGTTCCCCAAAGTCTGAGTAGAGCTGGGGATCTTGACGCTTATCCATGATGCCGGGTTGGAGTCAAAGCTCCCCGTGTCCCTGTTGGGGATCTCGTATGTCACCGTACCGGTGGCATCTACGACCTGGTTCGCCGAGTAGACAAGGATGTCCAGCGTCTCATCGCCATCGTTCATCACAACAAGCTCGCCCTGACCCGTGCCGCCCGGAGCCACCGAGAAATCAAACGAGCCCGTGGAAAGCCCCAGTGTCTTCTCGGCCACTGCTGTGCCGGGAAGCATCGCTATCAGAAGCACGGACGCCAGTGCGACGGCTGTCAGTCGGGTGCGGAGCCTGGTGCCCCGCATCAGATACCCACCGATCCTCTGAACTCTTTGACCTGGCGCCGCGCAACGGGGATCTGCGTCTCGTCCCTGTCGGTCACGACCACCACGTAGGAGCCGTCCACGCGCAAGATCTCCTTCACGCGGTTCAAGTTGATCATGTAGCTGCGGTGAACGCGCTGGAATACGTCTTTGGAGAGCTTCTCTTCCAGGTCGCTCAAGGTGAGATCGACGAGATACTGGTTCTCGTAGGTGTGGACGTAGGTGGACTTGTTCTTGGCCGAGATATAGATGATGTCCTCGATGTTGAGCAGCACGGTACGGCCGCCCTTGCGCACAGCCAGCTTACGGAAGTCCGCATCTGCGGCGGCACCTGCCAGCGTGCTGGCGGGGCGTACGCGCACGAGACTCCGAACGCGCGCCGAGAGCTCCATCAGATTGAACGGCTTGGTGACGTACTGCTGGACGCCTTGCTTGAACGCCAGGATCTTTGCCAGGTCCTGTGTCTTGGCGGTGAGCATGATCACAGGGATATCGGCTGTGGCAGGGTTGTTGCGGATCTCCATCAGCGCCATCCACCCGTCGACCCGCGGCATCATGATGTCCAGCAAGATGACATCCACCGGTTCGCGGTCCAGGACCTCAAGAGCCTCCGCTCCGTCACCGGCGCTGAGAATATGCATCCCATCCGCCTCAAGACCCATGCGGATCATCTCTTGAATGGACACGTCGTCATCGACGACCAGTACGTTGATGGGGTCCGACATAGGCCCTCCTCGACATATGGATCTGCACATCGCAGACCCACTACCATTCGTCGCCCGGAATCACCGAACGTCAGGCTGTTTCGCGACGTGAGTATACCGCACGTCGCCCGAATCACACTACCGAGAGGTGCTCGCAAGCCAGCGGTCGATCGCCTGCGCCGAACGCTTGCCTGCGCCCATGGCCAGAATCACCGTTGCCGAGCCGGTCACGATGTCCCCACCTGCGAAAACACCGGGCTTGGAGGTTGCCCCGTGGTCGTTGGCGACGATGTAGCCGCGCGAGGTCAGCTCAAGGTCGGGTGTGGTCTTGGGAAGCAGCGGGTTCGCCCGTGTGCCTACCGCCACGATCACGGTATCGCAGTCGATGGTGAACTCGGAGTCCATGACGCACACCGGCGCACGCCGGCCGCTCTCATCGGGCTCGCCAAGCTCCATGCGGGTAGCCATAAGACCTGTCGCCCAGCCGTCTTTGCCCACGATCTCGGACGGCGAGCACAGCATCTTGAACTCGATGCCCTCCTCGCGCGCATGATGCACTTCTTCCCGGCGTGCCGGCATCTCCTCTTCGCTGCGGCGGTAGACGAGGAAGACCTCCTCGGCGCCCAGTCTCTTGGCCGTGCGCGCGGCGTCCATCGCCACGTTGCCGCCGCCGATGACCGCGACCTTGCGGCCGCGCCACACCGGAGTGTCTGCCTTGGGGAACTCATAGCCCTTCATGAGGTTGACGCGCGTGAGGAACTCGTTTGCCGAGTAGACACCGTTGAGGTTCTCGCCGGGTATGCCCAAAAAGACCGGCAGCCCCGCGCCGTTGCCCACGAACACCGCGTCGTATCCCTGTTCGGTCATCAGCTCGTCGACGGTGTAGGTGGCACCCACGACGATGTCTTTCACGAACTCCACGCCCATGATCGCCAGCATCTCGATCTCTGCCTGCACGATGGACTTGGGAAGACGGAACTCAGGGATGCCATAGGTGAGCACACCGCCAAGCGCATGGAGCGACTCGAAGACCGTGACCGCATGACCGAAGCGCCGCAGCTCGCCTGCGCATGCCAGCCCTGCGGGACCCGAGCCCACGACCGCCACCTTGAAGCCGGTGTCCTCGCCCACCTCGGGCTTGCAACGGCCCTCAAGATCGCACGCCAGGTCGAAGTCGCCCAGCCAGCGCTCAAGGCGCCCGATAGCCACGGGCTCACCCTTCTTGCCCAGCACGCATGACGCCTCGCACTGCTCCTCCTGCGGGCATACGCGACCGCATACCGCCGGAAGGGCGTTGCGCTCCTTGAGGACAGCCACACCCTCGGCATACTCGCGGTTGATGATGTGGCCGATGAAAGACTTGATGTCGATATTGACCGGGCAGCCTTCGATGCACGTCGCGTTCCTGCACTGGAGGCAGCGCTCGGCTTCTGCGATCGCCTGCTCTTCGCTGTATCCCAGATTGACCTCATCGAAGTCGCGCGCGCGCTCCTCGGCGGGTCTGGCAGGCATCTCGGTACGAGGGCCCCGTGAAGGCCTATGCCGGGGCTTCGGGTCAGGCGCCTCTATGTGTGACATCTACACTCCCTCGAGTACTCTGCATCTGCGAGACGCTCATCATCCACGTAGACTCTCTGGCGACTCATAAGCTCCTCGAAGTCCACTGTATGGCCATCGAAGTCGGGACCGTCCACGCAACCGAACTTCGTCTCACCATCGATACTCACCCGGCACGCGCCGCACATCCCCGTGCCGTCAACCATGATCGGATTGAGCGAGACGGTCGTTGGAACGGCGTACTCCTTGGTGGTGGCCGAGCAGAACTTCATCATGATCACGGGGCCGATGGCCATCGCGTGATCGAGCGCTCCTGCCGCGCACAGCTCCTTGAGCGGCGCGGTCACCAGGTCCTTGCGACCCGCCGAGCCGTCGTCCGTGCACACGATGAGCTCTTTGAGCGGGAGCGCCTTGAACTCGTCCTCGAGTATCAGCAGCTCTTCATTGCGCGCGCCGAGAATGACGGTGACCTCGTTGCCCGCCGCCGCCATGGCCCGTGCGACCGGATACGCCACGGCAGCTCCCACACCGCCACCGACAACCGCAACGCGCCCCAGGTCCTCCACGTGCGTAGGCACGCCGAGAGGACCTACGACGTCGGCGAGGGAGTCGCCCACCTCAAGATGCGAGAGCTTGTGCGTCGTCTTGCCTACACGCATGAAGATGAAGCGGATCCATCCTTCCTCGGCAGACCAGTCAGAGAACGTGAGCGGGATACGCTCGCCGTTCTCGTCCACCCGGAGCATGAGGAACTGGCCTGCCTTCGCTTTGTGGGCGATGGCGGGCGCTTCTACACCCATCTCGAAGACAGACTCCGAGAGCTGGCGCTTGTACACTACTGGGAACATGGGCGACCTTCCGCTCCTGGACTACACTTGGTGCGGGCAAACGTCCGCTGTATCCGACCAGTATACTAGCCGCTCTTACCGAGGCAACGAGAGGAGACGCATGCGCCGAAGTGTTGCCGGGGTGTGCGCACTCCTCGCGGTACTCGCTTCCCTCTGCGGATGCTCTTCGACGACCGAGCCGACCGTGTCGAGCCGGGCGACGCTGGGCACGGCGGTGACGATATCGGCCTACACAGACACCGGCGACGCGATCGACGCCGCCTTCCTGGCCATGGACTCTGTTTCGAGTGAGCTGGACGCCTACTCGTCCGGGACGGCTGTGGCCGTATTCAACCGCGATCCGTACACGGCCCAGGAGCTCTCTGAACGCGCTGTGAGCGTACTGGCCGCTATTTGCAGGCTGGGTGTCGAAGAGAGCTTCTCCCCCGCCCTGCTGGGCGTCTCAGCGCTCTACGGCTTCGAGTCGAGCGAGACCGTCCCGTCAGATGTGGCGCTGGCCGCAGGAGTCCGCGTCGCGCACTCCCTGGCCGTGGAAGACGACCGCGCGGTGTTCACGGCCGAGGCCGGGACCGGCGAGCCGCTGCCGGGACTCGACTTCGGCGGCGCCGCCAAAGGCCTTGGACTGGACGAAGCAGCCGCGCAGCTGCAGATAGCGGGTGTGGGGGGCGCGATCGTCTCGGCGGGAAGCACCACTGTCGCCATCGGCGAGAAGCCGGATGAGGAGCCCTGGCGTATCGGGATAGAGGATCCGCGCGACGAGCAGCAGGTGGTGGCCGTCGTGGAGTCGACCGGGGCGTGCGCGGTCTCCACCTCGGGCGACTACCAGCGCTACTTCGAGAGCGGCGGCGTCCGTTACCACCACATACTCGATCCCGCCACCGGCATGCCCGCAAGGGGCCTGCGCTCGCTGACGGTCTTCGGTCCGCTGGACGCGCTCAGCGGACTGGATGCCGACATCTTGTCCACGGCGCTGTTCGTGATGGGCGCCGAGAAGGCCGAGTCCTACGCGCTTGCGCACGGCCTTGGGCTCTACATGGTGGACGACGATGGGCGGGCACTTGTGGTGCCCGCCCCTGAAGACTGCGGAGTGGATCTTGTAGAGCGCTAGACTAGATCACTTCTCGATCCAGTTTTTCACGATGCCGTAGACGACCGGTACCTGGACGGTTTCGCCGTTCCAGACCTTCACCGCAAGAATGATCTGATAGATGGTTCCTGCCAAAGCGATCAGTCCGCCAAGGCCCAAGACTGGCATGCCAACTGCTGAGAGTGCGTAGATGGCAACTCCAAGGCCCATGCCCTGGATCGCGTTGCTTCGGACATACGGATCGTCTTTGTAAGGATCCAGCAGCACCGCGATGATGCCCACCGGGAACCAGAACGGGAAGCTAAGGGCGGCCAGGATCTTGCCTGTGTCTCCTGTGCCTGTTGGCGCAACGGGCGGCGTGGGCGGAGCAGGAGGTGTACCGGTCAGATCGTCAGACATACAGATCATCCTCTCGTGGCTCGTGGCGCGACAACCGGGATCGTCAGCGTCCCTTGATTGCAGTATACCCGTAGCCCCTGGTAACATGACCCTATTAGCGCCTTCCGGCGGAGTCTTTGCCGCTTCGGGGGAAACACACCAGTGATACGTAGACGCGCTCTGATAGTTGCAATCTCCCTCTCGCTCCTTGCCCCCCTCATGTTCACGCCTGCCGCATTCGCGGTCACAGAGGCGGATCTTCGTGAACACGAAAAGGCTGCCGAAGAGGCACGCGAAGCCGCGGCGGCCGAAGAGGCCAAGGCTGATCAGCTCGCCGAGGAGATCGAAGGGCTTGACGCCCGCATCGAGTCCATCGAGTCAGACATCGCTGTGCTGAAAGACGACATCGCCGCCGCGACGGAGCGCACGGACAGACTCAACGCCGAGGTCGACCAGCTTCGCGCGGAGATCTCCGCAAAAGAAGCCGACATCGCGCAGACCCAGGCGGACTACGACCATCAACAAGAACTCCTCGCCGGTCGCATACAGGAGACGTACAAGAACGGCGACACGTTCTTCCTTGAGATGCTCTTCAGCGCCAAGAGCATCGAGGACCTCATCGCACGCACCACTCTCGTCCAGAGGGTCATGCAGCAAGATGAGCAGATCTCCAATGAGCTGAAGACCGCACAACTGTCCCTTGAGAAGGCGAAGGCCGAACTCGACCGCATCTTCGAGACCGTGAACACCAAGCGGCAGGAAGCGGCGGCCGAGGAGAAGCGCCTCACCACGCTCCACGCTCAGCAAGCGAGCAAGCTCGCCGAACAGAAGAACGCGCAAGACAGCAAGTCATCTCTCATGGAAGAGAGCAAGGAGAACGCGGAGCGACTGCGGCAGCTTGCCGAGGTAGAAGAGGCAGAGTCCGACAAGATCGCCGCGGAGCTGTACGGCACGGGCTCCGGCTACTACTCGGGCGTCATGGCGTGGCCCACCCCGGGCTTCTACCGCATAACGTCATCCTTCGGGTACCGGATACACCCGATCTTGGGCACGAAGAAGCTGCACACCGGCATAGACATAGGCCGTAATCTCAGCCCGGCCAAGTCGATCGACGGCGCCGCCATCGTGGCTGCCGCAGACGGCAAAGTCATCTACGCGAGCTACCGCAGCGGTTACGGGAACACCGTCATGATCGATCACGGCAACGGTGTTGTGACCCTGTATGCCCATCAGCAGAACGGTGGCATCAAAGTCAGCGTGGGCCAGACGGTCACCAAGGGACAGCGTGTAGGCACGGTCGGCTCCACCGGACTGTCCACCGGTCCCCACCTGCACTTCGAAGTGCGCGTCAACGGCACGTGCGTCGACCCCATGAAGTACCTCGACTAGCCCTAGCTGCCGTTGTACTCCTGCATGGCGCGTTCGACACCGTTCTCCAATACGTGCAGCACCGCCTGGGCTCCCACGGGAATGACCGATTCCAACCGCTCCCTGGCTTCTTTGCGCAGAGGCTCCAAGACGTAGGCGGCAGGATCCTGCCGACCCGGCGGTCGCCCGATGCCCATCCGGACACGGATGTAGTCCGGTCCCACCTGGTCCGTAAGCGAACGCAGGCCGTTGTGACCGCCGTGGCCGCCGCCGCGTTTGACCCGTACGGTCTCCTCGGGCAGGTCCAGATCATCGTGGACGATCACGACCTCCGGGACCGGGACCCCGTAGGTCTCGGCAAGCTTCTTGACGGCCTTGCCCGAGAGGTTCATGAACGTCTGGGGCTTGGCGAGGATGAGATCTTCATCACCGAAACGGACGAGGCCGACTTGCGCGCCGGCCTCGTCCTTCCAGTAGCTCACGCGCAGGTTCTCGGCCAGCATATCGATGACCATGAACCCCGCGTTATGTCTTGTCTCAGCGTACTCGGACCCGGGATTGCCGAGTCCCACAACCAGTCGTGACATATCGCTCTACTACGCCTCTTCGTCAGTCTCTTCTTCGCCGACCTCGGGCACCTCGACGTCCTCACCCTCAAGGCCGCCCTCTTCCTCTTCCTCATCCTCGGCAGACGGAGCAGCCACGGAACAGACGAGGAGTTCGGGGTCGCTCAAGATAGTGACGCCCTCCGGAGGAGTGATGTCGCTCACGTGGATCGAGTCGCCCACCAGCAGGCTGGTGACGTCGATCTCGACCTGCTCGGGAAGGTCCTTGGGCAGGGCTTCGATGTGAAGCTCACGGAGCTCGTGGAGCAGAACGCCGCCTGTGCGCTCGCCTTCAGAGGAGCCCGTGAAGGTAAGGGCCACGACGGTGCTGATGGCCTTGCCCATGCGGACGGCCCAGAAGTCGATGTGACGGGCAGTGCCCTTCAACGGATCGGTCTGGACCTCTTTGATGATGACGTTCAGAGCCTTGTCGCCACCGTCCACGGTCAGCTTGACCAGGGTCGAGCCTACCGCGGCGTGGGTCATCAGACGCTCGAAGTCGCGACGATCCACCTCAACGGGAAGCGCGTCGACCTCGGCGCCGTAGACTACAGCGGGGAGCTTGCCCTCGCCGCTCAGGGACCTGCTTGCCTTGCCGATGACCTCGCGGGTCTTCGCGTTCAGATTGACTGCCTTAGCATTCATGTCGTCGTTCCTTCCTGATATTGCGCCACCTTGCGTCACGCAAGGTCCACATGCCTATTTGCAGCTTTACAGCTGGAAGTCCGGGTCAAACAACTCAGAGACAGATTCATCGTTATACACGTTCTGGATCGCATGCGCGAACAAAGGAGCCACGCTGAGAACGTGGATCTTCCCTGTTCGACGCTCGTCCGGTACTGGCAGAGTGTTGGTGACGATGACTTCCGCGATGGGTGCGGCGTCGATCCGCTCATACGCGGGACCGGAGAAGATACCGTGTGTCGCTGCGACGTAGACCTTGGCCGCTCCTGAGTTCACAAGGGCCTTCGCCCCTTCTGCCACAGAGCCCGCGGTGTCTATCATGTCGTCGGCAACGATGCATGTACGTCCGGCCACGTCGCCGATGACGTGGGTTATCTCGGCCACATTGTGCTCGGGGCGACCCTTGTGCATGATCGCGAGCGATGCGCCCAGCATGTCGGCGAGCTTCTTGGCGGCCTTCACGCGACCCACGTCCGGAGAGACCACGGTAAGATCGTCGATCTTGAGGCTCTCGAAGTAGTCGGCCAGGATGGGCAGCGCGGTCAGGTGGTTGACCGGCTGATTGAAAAAGCCCTGTATCTGGCCCTGATGCAGGTCCATCGCGATCACGCGATCCACGCCGGAAACCGTGAGCAGGTCTGCGACGAGCTTCGCCGTGATCGGCTCGCGCGCCGCCGACTTCTTGTCCTGGCGGGCGTACGCATAGTGCGTGATGACCGCGGTGATGCTGCGGGCGCTCGCGCGCTTCGCTGCATCGATCATGATGAGAAGCTCCATGATAGAAGCGTTGATCGGTGCACACATGGACTGCACCAGGAACACGTCCGCCCCGCGAACGCTCTCAAGATAGCGGACGTATATCTCGCCATTGGCGAACTTGCTGATCTTGATATTGCCGAGCTCGATGCCAAGGTGCTTGGCGATCCCCTCGGAGAGTTCGTGGTTGTAAGTACCCGCGAACACCATCATTCGCCTGTCGCCCGCCATTCCCGTCATCGCTCCTTCGAGTCGCCGGTTCGTTCGTGTCCGGCCCGCCTCTTGCGGGCCCAACCGTCTATCGCACGCTGCTCGCTACGCTCGACTCCGAGTGCATCGGCTGGCACGTCGCGCGTGATCGCGCTCCCGGCGGCCGTGATGGCCCCTTCGCCTACCGTGACCGGTGCCACGAGCATCGTGTCGGAGCCGATGAACGCACCGTCTCCTATCACTGTGGGGTGCTTATGGATACCGTCGTAGTTACAGGTTATCGTACCCGCTCCCACATTGACGTCTGAACCTATGGTCGCATCACCTATGTAGGAAAGATGCGGGACCTTGGAACCCTCGCCGATCGTCGAGTTCTTGATCTCCACGCTGGTGCCCGCCTTGGCCCTGCGCGCAAGGACGGTCCCCGGTCGCAGATACGCTCGCGGTCCAACCACGGCACCTTCACCCAGCGTCGCCTGCACCAGTATCGAGGAGTCCACCACCGAACCGGACTCCACGCGCGAATCCGTGACACGGCTATCGGGTCCGATAAGGCATGCCTCGCCGATGTGGGTCTCGCCCATCAGAAACGTCATCGGCTCCAGGACAGTGTCCCTGCCGATGGTCACAGCAGGCCCGATCCACACCAGCTCGGGGTCTGTCATCGTTACTCCGGCCAGCATGTGGCCGCGATTGATCCGTCTCTGGAGCACCTTGGCCGCCTCGGCAAGCTGCACCCGGCTGTTCACGCCCAGTGTCTCCTCGGGCTGGTCGGTTGCGATTCCCTCGACCTTGAGTCCTTCGTCACGGAACACCTTGATCATGTCGGTGAGGTAGTACTCGCCCTGGGAGTTCTGGTTCCCGAGAGACTCGAGATGGTTGAAAAGCAGCCGGGCGTCGAAGCAGTAGGTGCCCGTGTTGACCTCGTCGATCGAGCGCTGTGCGGGTGCGAGGTCTTTGTCTTCCACGATGCCGGCCAACGTCCCATCCCCCTCGCGGATGATGCGACCGTAGCCCGTGGGATCCGGCAACGTAGCGGTGAGAACCACGGCCGCAGCGCCGGTCTTCTCGCGGGTCTCCACGAGACGGGCGATCGTCTCGGAACGCAACAGCGGCGAGTCGCCGGAGAGCACGACCAGCGAACCATCGATGCCGCTGAGGGCGTCTTTAGCGCACATCACGGCGTGACCCGTCCCGAGCTGCTGCTCCTGACGGACTGACGCAACACCACCGATCAGGGACTCAACGACTTCCGCGCCATGCCCGGTGACCGCGACGATCTGCTCGCAGCCTGCACGATGGGCGGCGTCGATGACATGCGCGACCATCGGCACCCCAAGGATGCGATGAGCGACCTTGGGAAGCCCGGACTTCATGCGGGTTCCCTCGCCTGCCGCGAGGATCAAAGCTGCCGCGCCCATCAGTCCCTTTCAGTTAATGACGGGACCCTGAGGTCCCGGTCGAGTCATGGCTGGGGCGGTAGGATTCGAACCTACGAATCGAGGAGCCAAAGTCCCCTGCCTTACCACTTGGCTACGCCCCAGTGCCCACATTTGAGGCACGCCGAAAACGCCCACACATCTGTTGGTGAGCGGGCGAATTGTACCACAGTCAACGGGATGAACGCGTGAGATGTGGAGCACAGAACCGAAGGCCTACGAGCTTAGGCCTCTGCCTCGGCACCCTCGGAGAACGCCTCAAGGCCACCCTCGGCATCGAACTCCGCAAGCACAGCGGCCTGGATGGCCGTACGCGCATCGGTATTGATGGGATGGCAGATGTCTCTGAACTCCCCGTTGGGAAGCTTGCGAGACGGCATTGCCACAAACAGCCCCTTGTCACCGTTCACCACGCGCAGGTCATGAACGACGAACACGTCGTCGATAACGATGCTAGCGATTGCGCACACCTTATTCATCGCCACGGGGCGCAGTGTGACTTTCGTGATATCCATAGTCCCCCCCACGGGTCTTGTCGTCGCTATCATCTTCGCCGAAACCACGGCATTCCCTGCTCGCTATGCACTATCGACCGAAACGAACTTCGCACTGACCCTCAGGCGGAGACGATGTGTGCACCCAGCCCGCTCGTCCTGGTCGCCTCAGACCACCACCCGGCTGCCCGGGCCTTCTCGGCGACCTGCCCGGCCGCCTGAGCGGAGGAGCATACCGCAAAGACCGTGGATCCGCTGCCCGCCATTTCTGCGCCCAGCACGCCGGGTTGAGCGCGCAGGAACGCGAGCGCGTCGCCCACAGATGGGACCAGCCCCACGGAAACCTCCGTCATGCCGTCGAACAGCATGGTCCCGAAGTCAACATCGCCGGCAACGAGCGCCGCCAGCAGCGGCTCCACCGGTGGGGTCGGCGCCGGCAGCATACGGTCGAACGCGGCGAATGCCGCCGAGGTGGGCACGGGTTCTCCCGGGTTGACCAAGACGACATCGACGCCGGGATCCGGGAGCCGTCGGGCAAGCGTGTCACCCCGGCCGACATACAGTGCCGTCCCCCCGACGAGGAAGAACGCGACGTCCGCACCCACCGACCTGGCGACATCCACCACTGACGGATCGTCGATAGGCACATCCCATGCATGGCATAGCGCCACGATGGCTGCGGCGGCATCGGAACTGCCTCCGCCGAGTCCTCCGGCGGCAGGGATGTTCTTGCGGACCTTGAACGCACCACGGGGCTCACGGCCCAATCGTGTGGCAAGGGCTACCGAAGCCATCGAGACCAGGTCGTGACCCTCCACCAGTCCGAGGTCGGGTTCGTAGGTCACCGAGAACGGGGCATCCGGATCGCACACGACCACATCGGCGAGTTCGAGCGCCTGAAAGACCGAGACAAGGTCATGATGGCCGTCGGGACGCCTCGGTCCGACCGCCAGATACAGATTCACTTTTGCTGGAGCAGCAAGCGTGATAGAACCCATCTGTCCCCCAAGATGCACGAAACGCGGGGCATGTTCGCCCCGCGAATATCGCGCGTTACCGATCGATGGATCGATGCTCTAGTTCAGCCAGGGGAAGAGCGCCTCGCCGGTGTCCGTGTGTGTAAGCTCGACGGTTCCAGTGAGGATATCCACATAGCTGTAGGAGACACGAGCGGTGCGCCCGCGCTTCTCATCGATCTTGAGGACGAACAGGCTCGGGTGAGTCTGCTCCAAGACGCCCTCTCGCTCCAGAATCTTCGAACGGCCCATGTTTGCCTTCAAACGCATCCGGCTGCCCATGAGGCTTTCAAGATCACTGCGGATGCGACCGACCACTTCAACCTGCTTTATCGTTTCCATGCAACGCCTCCTAGAACCTCGCGAGTATACAGTATGTAACTGCAAAACACAAGGTCAGAGCCGTTGTGCATACAGCTCCGTACCTAGTCGCACGAACTCATCCACGCTTAGAGTCTCGGCCCGCACACTGCCGTCGATGCCCGCCGAGTCCAGCAGCGCGTCAACGTCGACGACCGCTCCCAGCGTGGAGCGCAGCGAGTTGCGGAGCGTCTTTCGTCTCTGCGCGAACGCGGCCTCACAGACACGGGCGGTCGCGTCAAGCACCTCCCGGGATTCAGGACGATGGACCCGCTCGATGCGGATGACCGCCGAGTCCACGCGCGGTGGCGGGAAGAAGCACATCCTGCCGACGGCGAACCTCTCGACGGTCCTGGCGTGCAACCCCAGCTTCACTGTGTAGGCCCCGTACGCCTTCGTGCCGGGAACGGCGGCCATGCGGTCGGCGACCTCGGCCTGGACCATGACTGTGGCAGAACGCATGGACTCCATCTGTTCGAAGTAGCGCAGCACCACTGTGGCCGCCACGCCGTACGGCAGGTTGGCGACCATTGCGGTCGGCATCCCGTCAGCGCCCTGCAGCGTGTCCATGGCCACCGACACCGCGTCAGCATGGACCACTTCGAGGTTGTCCTTCTCGGAGGTCGTCTCGGCAAGCACTGCGAGAAGGTCGCGATCCCATTCCACCGCCACCACGCTGCCGGCCTCGTCGCACAACGCAAGCGTGAGGGTGCCGATACCCGGCCCGATCTCGACGATCCGTGCCGCAGGATCGATGCGGGCAAGGTCGATGATCCGGCGCACGACGTTGTCGTCGACCAGGAAGTGCTGGCCATAGGACTTGCGGGTGTAGAGGTTGTGGCGCTTGAGAACGGCCAACGTGGCCGAGGGGCTGGCCAGCGGCGATCCGCTCATGGGGCTCCTTCTAGTCGACGATGGTGATGCTCACAGTACGGCGGCCCCAGTTGATGGCCTTGCTGTGCGCGGCCGACTCGCTACCCGACCAGAAGCAGACGTCGATACGGTTGCCCTTGATCGCGCCCCCGGTGTCCGCGGCGACGGCATACCCGTACCCCGGAACGTACATCTTCGTCCCAAGAGGAATGACCGATGGATCCACTGCAACGACGCCCCATCCCTCGGGGATCTTGTAGCGCGTGATCCTGGAGTTGATCACCGAGATACCACCGCAACCCTCGTCCCAGGGAGTGTAGGCGGTAGAAGTGACTGTGAGACGGTCGCCGTCCTCGGGCGCGGGCTTTGATGTGGTCGCGCCACGGGAGACCGGGATGTTGCTCACGACCCGCTTTGTGCCGGCGGCGATGACCTCATCGACAGGCTCAGAGACGACGATCTCTTCCTTGAGCTTACGGGCTCCTTCTTCGCCACCTGTGACGATCACTTCGTAGACACGGATCGCCTTGCCCGGCTTGCCTGCTGTGATGACGCGACGGGAGCCGACTGCGAGCTCAGGGTCGTTTTCGACCTGGGTCTCGAAATCAAGCTCGACCTCTTCTTGCACGATGCGAAGGAAGACGTCGGTGGCGACGATGGTCATGTCGGGTGAAAGAACAGTGTCCACTGTGGGAGAGACCGTGAGGCCGAGCGAGGGGTCCAGACCTGCCGCCACGAGCGCGTCTGCGACCGTGGATCCGACAACGCGCAGCTGCATGACATCGCCGCCACAGTCGATGTTGACGGGGATGGCGTGACGGACCACGACGGTCGAAGCGTCGACAAGCTGCTGATCAAGAGAAGGGCTGACGATATCCCCTTCGGCAAGATCGATATCGACCTCATCGAGCAGGGAAGCAACAGTGTCTGCCTGCGTCTTATAGTAGGCGGTCTGGCCGTCGACGACGACCGTGACCCCCTTATGAGCCCAGACGAATCCAGAGACAACGAGTGGTACGACGAGTGCTGCGACGAGTGCTGGAATGATGTAGTGGGTCTTCAGGAGACGAGCCGGGAAAGCCGGCTTACTCATAAAGCGCCTTTGTGTAGACAACAGTTCGGTAACGCACCGACAAAGTATACCTGACCTACGACAAGCACAACAACGCCGCGTGGCACTCAGGAAGCCTCATCTGACGGACGGTCGGAATCGTCCCGCATGCGGCCCGCGGCTTCACGAGCGATAAGCCCGCCCAGGGCACGCGCCTCATCCAGCGCGTCCGGGTGACGCCCTACATCACTGGGAGAGTCCACAGCCTCAACCTTGACCTCGCCAACATAGTCCAGGCCGAGCACCGCAAAGACACTCTTGGTGGTGTACTGAGCGGCAACGAAGCCGTAGGGGTCGCCACCGCCGCGAACGACCACGTAGCCTGCGGGACGCCGGCTGGGCAGCGGCATCTTGAGCACGTGCACTCGTGCCCAGTACGGCTGCATCCGGTCGTAGAGCGCCTTGAGGACGCCCGGGACCGTGGCGAAGAAGACCGGACTGCCCACGATAACGGCGTCCGCACGATCGATGAGCGGATAGATCTTGAGCATGTCATCTCGGATCACACACTCACCGGTAAGCGAGCACGCGTTGCACCCCCGGCATGCCTCGATGTCAGCCTCGGCCACAAGGAGCTTCTCAGTCACCGCGCCCGCCTCACGGGCGCCTTCGAGCGCAGCATCCAGCATCTGCTCGCTGTTGCCATGACGGCGCGGGCTTCCCGCTATTCCCAGGACGAACGGTGCATCTGTCATTCCGTGCCCCCAAACACCTTGCGGGCGTTTCTCAAGGCGGCTGCGGCGACATCCGCCGGACCGACGCCCTTTACTTCCGCGACGCGCGCAGCAGTGACAACGGTGAACGCAGGTTGGTTCTTGCGGCCCCGATACGGCTCGGGCGCCAGGAAGGGACTGTCCGTCTCAACAAGCAGACGTTCCAGTGGGACGACCCTGATGGCCTCACGGATGTTCACGGCCTTCTTGAACGTGGCCGGCCCTGCAAACGAGATGTAGCAGCCCAGATCCAGGAAGCGCCGGGCGAACTCCGGGCCCTCCGTGAAGCAGTGGATCACACACCCTTTGTCCGGCAGGCCGACCTCCTGCAAGATCTGGAGACCCTCCTCGTGCGCTTCTCGCAGGTGCACGACCGCGGCCAGTCCGGTGGTGCGGGCCAGCTCGAGAGACTGCCTGAACACGCGACGCTGGTCTTCTCGCGGCGAGTTGTCGTAGTGGTAGTCCAGGCCCATCTCGCCTATGGCGCCCACATGAGGACAGGCCGAAAGGACACGAAGGCGACCCATCGCCGTGTCCTCGAAGTCCTTGGCGTTGTGCGGATGCACGCCCACCGTGATCCGGATGAGCGGCACCGGACGCTCGCTGCCCCTCGCTGCCAGCTCCTCTGCCGCCCGTGCACTCCACTCCTTGTGGGAGTCAAAAGTGCGCGACGCGTCTTCGGTCACATCGGCGATGGTGACGATGAGCTCGATGCCCGCAAGTGCCGCCTGGACAAGCGCGTCAACGGGGTCATCAAGCATGTCCAGGTGCGCGTGGGCGTCGACGCAAGGTGCGCCCAGGTCTGGAAGCGTGGGCTGCTGCTGGGCCATGAGTCGCTCCGGCCTATTTGTCCTCGTAGATACGCGGATAGAGCGGATCGCCCTTGGTCACCGCGGAACCCGCGGGCAGCTGGCCCCAAACGGCAGCGGCCGCGATGTCTGTGACACCTGTGATATCGCCCAATCCGAGACGCGTCCATACCTCCGCAGAGGTGATGGGCATCGCGGGTGCGGTGAACAGCGCAGCGATCCTGACTGCCTCGAGCGCGCTGTAGATGACGGCGGCGAGCCTGCCGGCTGTCTCCTCGGTCTTGGCGAGGTTCCAGGGCGCCTGGTTCTCGATGTAGCGATTGACTTCCTTTATGAGGTCCCATGTCGTCTCAAGCGCCGTCATGTACTCCAGCCGCGACATCGAGTCTTCGTACTTCTCGGGCAACGTGCCTGCGATAGCCTTGAGCGTCACATCCTCGTCGGTGTCGGCCTCGTTGCCGGGCACTTCGGGAACGACGCCATCGAAGTACTTTCCCACCATGTTGAACAGACGGGAGCACAGGTTTCCCCAGTCGTTGGCAAGGTCGCCGTTGTAACGCTGGACCATGGACTCCATCGATATCGAGCCGTCCTGGCCGAAAGCCACGTCGCGCAGGAAGTAGTAGCGATACGCATCGACGCCGAACCGCTCGACAAGCGACGCGGGTGTCTGGGCATTGCCCTTGGACTTGCTCATCTTCTCGCCCTTTGTGAGCAGGAAGCCGTGAGCGAAGACGCTCTTGGGAGGCTCGACGCCCGCGGCCAGGAGCATGGCAGGCCAGATGACACAGTGGAACCGGATGATGTCTTTCCCCACGAAGTGATACTGCGCCGGCCAGTAACGCTCGAACCGCGCCTGCTCGGCGGGATCGTCGCTGCCGTAGCCCAGCGCGGTGATGTAGTTGAGCAGAGCGTCGATCCACACGTAGGTGACGTGGTTCTCGGCGAACGGGAGAGGCACGCCCCATGTGAAGTTGGTACGCGAGATCGAAAGGTCTTTGAGCCCCTGCTTCACGAAGGAGAGGACCTCGTTGCGACGGGTCTCCGGCTGGATGAAGTCAGGATGCGCCTCGTAGAAGTCCAGCAGCGGCTGCTGGAACTCCGACAGCTTGAAGAACCAGTTGTCCTCACGGATGAACTCGACCTCGCGGGCACACTGCGGGCACTTGCCGTCCTCGAGCTGGTCCTCGGTCCAGAAGGTCTCATCGGGCACACAGTACCAGCCGTCGTAGTGTCCCTTGTAGAGATAGCCACGGTCGTGCAGCGACGTCCAAAACGCCTGGACTCCGCGCTTGTGCCTGGGCTCTGTGGTACGAACGAAGTCGTCGTAGGAGACGCCCAGCATCTCCCAGGCGGCCTTGAACTTGGGAGCGATGGCGTCGACCCATGCTTGCGGGTCCATACCGTTCTCCTCGGCGGCCTGCGCGATCTTCTGACCGTGCTCATCAAGGCCGGTAAGGAACATCACGTCATGACCGGTCATCCGTCTGTAGCGCGCGAGGGCATCAGCCGCTATCGTCGTGTATGCCGTTCCCAGATGCGGCTCGGCGTTCACGTAGTAGATAGGCGTGGTGACATAGAAGGTACGGTCACTCATCGGTTACACGACTCCAAACGTGGGCATTTATGGAATTAGCCGATAACATTTCGGACTACTCATGATAGCGCACGATACCACGTGCGCGAGCGTCACCGAGAAAGGCAGGGCGAGATGAGCGATACAGGGATCGTGCGTCGAGTAGACGACCTAGGGCGCATCGTCATTCCGATGGAACTCCGTCGCACCCTAGGCATAAACGTAAAAGACCCGCTCTCGATCTCCACAGAGGGCGAGAAGATCATCTTGCAGAAGCATCATGACGCATGCGTCATATGCGGCAGCCAGGAGGAGATCTCCGAGGTGAAAGGACGCTCGGTGTGCGACTCCTGCATCAAGGAGATCAAGAAGGGCTAGCCCTCCAGCGCGATCCGGTACACCTCGTTGCGTGAGACGCCCGTCTGAGCAGCGACATGCTTGACCGCGTCCTTTCGTGACATCCCGGAGGCGAGCGCAGCGTCCACCTTGGACTTCACGTCGGTCTCATCGACCTCGATGGGACCCGCAGTCGGCGGCCCCACCAGCAACACCACCTCTCCTTTGAGCTCTCGGTTTGCAAGCGCGGCGGCAAGCGCGGAAGTCTCGTCGCGCACGACCTCCTCGTAGATCTTGGTGAGTTCGCGAGCCATGGCGGCCTGCCTCCCCGGGAGAACGCGTGCGATATCGGCAAGCGTCGCCGCACTGCGACGAGGCGACTCATAGAAGACGAGCGTCGCGTCCAGAGTGGCCAGCTTCTCCAGCGCACGAGTGCGCTCCCCCGCTTTTCTGGGCAGGAATCCGCCGAAGTAGAACGCATAGGTGGGCAGTCCGCTGGCAACGAGCGCGGTGATGATCGCCGAGGCACCCGGTAGCACCTCCACCTTCAAGCCGGCTTCGATGCATGCGTCCACGAGGTGGGCACCCGGATCGGAGACCCCCGGAGTCCCCGCGTCGGAGACAAGCGCGACCTTCTCGCCGCGTGCCACCCGCTCGACCACTGCAGGCGTACGAGCCTCGAGGTTCTTGGCGTGGTACGCCTCCAGGGGCGTGTGGATGTCGTAGCGCGCGAGCAGCTTGCGGGTGACGCGTGTGTCCTCGGCCTCTATCACATCCACCTCGCGCAAGGCATCCAAAACGCGCGCTGTCACATCACCCAGGTTACCGATGGGGGTGGCACACACGATCAAGGCACCGCTATCCGACATGAGCGTCCTCCACGACTGCGGGGTGCAGTAGACGGTACCAGTACGTCCACGCTGACGCATCGAAAACGGCGTACGGGCCAAGCAGCACCGCTCCCGGCAGCAAGATCCACTGCCATGCCAGAGACGGCGTCAGCGACCAGACGCCGGTGAGGCCCGCCGCGTCCAGCACATAGAACACGGGAACCAGGACAAGCGTGAACAGCCACGAGGCCACGAACAGCGATGCGCCCACTGCGAGCGTCCGGATGAAGGTGGCGGTCATATCCGAGACGGCCGCATGGATGGCCTCCATGGGCCGCTCGCCACCGATCACCGCATGACGCACCGCAAGGTCGCGCCATGCCCACACGGCGATAGCGAACACCACTGCGAAGCCGGAGTAGATGCCGGAGGTAAGGAAGTCCAGCACTCGTTGCGTGACATCAGCAGCGGCGCTCATGTCCAACGCCGCCGCAGCCAACGCTACCAGACTGATCACGGGCAGCAGCGCCGGCAGCAAGGTGAGGAGATCCACTGCCACGATGCGGCGCCACACTCGCATCCCTCCACGCCAGGCCCGGGCCGCCGAAAGCTCCCGACGATGAAGCGCTGCGTCGGCCGCGAGCACCAGCGCGCCTGTGGCCACCTCGGAAAGCAACCAGGATCCGAGGATGCCCACAAGGGCGACAACCCCCAGGCCTGCCGCGAGACCCGGCTCAGAAGCGAGCGAGGCGCGCAGCGCGGCGTTGGATGAGAACAGCGGGTCACCGTCTTCAAGACGCGCGACCACCAGCTGCGCCGAACCCAGCATCGCGATCATGCCAACGGGCCACAGCTTCTTCGAATGTCTCGTGAAGCGGAACGCCGATACGATCGTGATCCACAGGCCCACCCGCTAGTCCCCTAACGTATCGGCACCCGCGGGAGGCGCCACCGGTGGCGCGGCCGTGGGTGGCACAGGGGGTGGAGGCATGTAGCTTTGAGTGACACCGACACCGGAAGGCGCGACCGTCGTGTCAACACCCGTCATCCGACGGAAGAAGATCGTCCAGCTCGCCGAGTAGAACGTGTTGTATATGGCTCCCGGCAGCAACATGAGCAGCATCAGGACGACTATCAGGACGATGCCCGCCACAACCGCCCCGGAGATGAAGAGCAAGACCGCAGGAACCAGTATCACCAGCATCGCGACGAACATGACCATCCCGTACGCGAAGCCGGGCAGGAGCATGACCAGCCACATGACCGCGGCACCGCGCTTCGCCCATACGTCGTCCCAGCCGCGCTTGATCGCCTGACCGAAGGAGACATCGTGCAAGACGCCGTAGCGGACCGCCAACTCGCCGATCACGCTCACGAGGAACGCCGCGCCGAAGATCAGGATGATGAACACCGGCAGCATGCAGCACATGGCGCCGCCAAAGCCCAAACCGGCCGAGGCCGATTCGGCTCCGAGGTTGGACAATCCGAGTCCCGCGCCGAAGAGCATCGCGGCCATGACCAGTACTATGAGCAGGATCGGCAGCGCCAGCACCAGGCCGATCATGAATGTGCGGCCCCAGTGGCGGAAGCCCACGTGCCAGCCGCTGCCCGCCATGACGGGTCGGCCCTCCTCGACCTCATTGACCATGTGGACGAGCCCGCCGCGCGCGGCGATACCCAGTACCGCCATGACAAGCCCGATCAAGACGAGGGCGACAACCAGGGCGATGATGAGCCCCACATTGGCTTCGACCCAGCCAGCCACCTGGTCGAGCTCGCTGGTGCTGGCCGACTCCTGCCAGCCGCTGCCGTTGCCGAAATTGCCGCCGCTTGAAGACGTCACCGCGAAGAACCCGAGTATCCACAGGGCCTTGTTGTGCCAGGTGACGTTCCAGGCCTTCTTCAGTATCCCGAAGTAATCCACGCGTGCTCCTTTGGGGTCTGCTTGTCCCTACTCGACTGTCTTCAGAACGTACTCGCGTGATCCGATGCCAAGGGCCTCGGCATGCGCCATGACCCGGGTGCCGTCGACGCCGCTCACCCTAGTGAACTTGTCCTCGCCTTGCGCCATGCCCTCACCGCGAGAACCGGGCAGGCCTACCGATGCGTTGACCAGGTCGTAGGCGGCCTGGTCTATCGCGACGATGTCTGTGGAGGCCAGAACGCCGATATCGGCGACGATGGGCGCATCCGAGAAGTTCCAGCAGTCGCAATCAGGAGAGATGGCGGTGAGGAAGGACAGGTAGACCACCTTCCCCGACTTGCCGGCCAACGCCCCTGCGGCGTGCTCCGCGATCTTCTCTTGCAGCGCGCTGGCCTCAGTCTTCCACTGGGTGGCGATAGCACCGTACGGGCAGGCAGCAACGCACTCGCCGCAGCCGTAGCAGACGTCGTAATCGACCACGGCGACGCGGTCGGGACCTATGGCGATGGCGTTCACAGGACACCACTGGACGCATCGCTTGCACGCGGTGCACTTCTCGGCATCCACCTCGGGCCGGAAGTCGGCATGCATGCGCTGCTTGGCGGAACGACAGCCCAGGCCCATCCCGACGTTTTTGAGCGCCCCGCCAAAGCCCGCG
>JBFHJN010000021.1:0-37079 GCA_041595875.1 Coriobacteriia bacterium | reverse complement strand
GCTAGAGCTTCTCGATCAGCGCGTCGGCATACGCCTGCGTGCCCACCGAGCCCTCGGTGCTGCCGGTATTCGTGCGGCGGATGTCGTAGGTGACCTTCTCGCCCTCGGCGAGCACGCTCTGAACCGCCGCAAGGATGCGGTCGGCGGCATCCCGCTCACCCAGGTGGTTGAGCATCAATGCTGCCGAGAGGATCAGCGCGGTGGGGTTGGCCATATCCTTGCCGGCGTACTTGGGTGCCGAGCCGTGGACCGGCTCGAACACTGCATAGTCGGCGCCGATGTTGGCACCCGGCGCCATACCAAGACCGCCGATAAGGCCGGCCGCGAGGTCGGAGACGATATCACCGTACAGGTTGGGGAGCACAAGCACGTCCCACCAGTCCGGGTGAAGCACCAGCTGCATGCAGGTGGCGTCGATGATGTAGTCCTCGAACTCGATGCCCGAGTCCGCGTACTCCTCGGCAACCTCACGCGCCACTTTGAGGAACAGCCCGTCGGAGTGCTTGAGGATGTTGGCCTTGTGCACCGCCGTGACCTTCTTGCGGCCGTTGGCGATGGCGTAGTCAAAAGCGAACTTCACGATGCGACGCGTGCCTGTGATGGAGATCGGCTTGAGCGAGATACCCGAGTCAGGGCGGATGACGCCAGCGCCGTGGTCGGCGGCGAACTCGATGAGCGCCTTGGCCGCCTCAGAGCCTTCTTCGAACTCGATGCCCGCGTACAGGTCCTCGGTGTTCTCTCGGACGATGACGAGGTCGACGTTGTCGTAGCGGGCGCCGGTGCCGGGAATGGAGAACGACGGGCGCAGGCAGGTATAGAGGTCGAGCTCCTTGCGCAGGGCCACGTTCACGCTGCGGAAGCCGGTGCCGATGGGCGTGGTGATGGGGCCTTTGATGGCCACCTTGTTCTTGCGCACCGAGTCGAGCACGTGCTGCGGCAGCGGAGTGCCGTACTTCTCCATGACGTCTGAGCCCGCCTCAACGGACTCCCACTCGATATCCACGCCGGTGGCCTCGACCACGCGCGTCATCGCTTTGGTGATCTCCGGACCGATACCATCGCCGGGGATGAGGGTAACCAGGTGCTTTGCCATTCATTCCTCCTGTTTTCGTCGTGCCGGATCACAGCGTCCGGCGCTGACCGTGAGACGCGATTATACGCGACACATGATTGCGTGCAGAGAGTCTACCCGCGAAATGCCTTCTGACACACCCTCGCCGAGAAGCGCCTATCTCTCGTCAAGCGACCGATACTCGGTGCGAGAGGCCACGCTCTTGTATGCGGGGCGTATGATCTTGCCGCCGCTCACAAGCTCCTCAAGCCGGTGCGAGCACCAACCGACGATGCGGGAGACCGCGAACAGCGGGGTGTAGAGCTCCTGGGGGATGTCGAGCATCTGGTACACGAAGCCCGAATAGAAGTCCACGTTCGCACTGACGCCCTTGTAGACGGTGCGCGTGGCAGCGATCGTCTCGGGGGCCAGCATCTCGACCTTGGCATGCAGCTTGTGCTCAGCCAGCAGGCCCTTCTCCCCCGCCAGCCTCTCGGCATAGCGCCGGAGCTCGAGGGTCCTGGGGTCAGACACCGAGTAGACGGGGTGACCCATGCCGTAGATGAGCCCGGAGTGATCGAACTCCTTCTTCTCCAGGACTCGTTGCAGATAGCGACGGATCTCGTCGTCGTCTTCCCAGTCGCGGACCTTGGACTTGAGGTCGTCGAACATGTGCACGACCTTGATGTTGGCGCCACCATGCTTGGGACCCTTGAGCGAACCGAGTGCCGCGGCCATAGCCGAGTAGGTATCGGTGCCCGTGGAGGTCACCACATGCGCAGTGAACGATGAGTTGTTACCGCCACCGTGCTCAGCATGCAGTACGAGCGAGAGATCGAGCACCTGAGCCTCAAGAGGGGTGAACTCACTGTTGGGACGCAGCATGTGCAAGAAGTTCTCGGCGGTCGACAATCCAGCCATGGGACGGTGGATGACAAGGCTCTTACCGTGGAACTCCTCGAGGTACGCCTGATACGCATAGACCGCCAGCATCGGGAACTTCGAGATCAGATGGAGGCTTTGACGCAGCACGTTTGCCGTGGACGTGTCATCCGCACGCTTGTCCAGCACATACATGGAGAGCACGCTGCGCGACATCGCGTTCATGATGTCTTTGCTCGGCATGCTGAGTATCGCGTTATGGATGAAGTTGCGGGGCAGCTTGCGATACGACGCGAGGCTGTCCCCGAAAAGCTGCAGCTCAGCGGCGTCAGGGAGCTTGCCGAACAGCAGCAGGTAGGCCGTCTCCTCGAAGCCCTGACGACCTTCGGCGATGAACCCGCTGACCAGATCCCTCACGTCTATTCCGCGATAGATCAGCTGGCCTGCTGCGGGCACCCGCGAATCGCCCTCGATGCGTGAGCCGACAACGTCACCGATCTGTGTGAGACCGGCGAGAACGCCTTTACCGGTGAGGTCGCGCAGGCCGCGCTTCACGTCGTATTCAACGAAGAGCGCAGGATCGAACGCGCTGCTTGCCTCGGAGAGGCTGCTCCATCGATCCAGCGTCTCTGCGGTCGTCTCAATGCCCGCGTTGGACCCGGGCGTATGGTCGTCTGTGTGCGTGCTCACTATTGAAATTCCTTCCACCCCTGGAACCGACATGCTGCACGGTTCACTGATTGCGGCCGGGCAGCCCGTTTGGCGCCTCCGGTCATTCTCAGCAACGGATCTGGGCCATGCTGAAGGCCTGTAGTGGCTACATCCTACCTGATGAGAGCGACATTACGGAAGCAGACACCGCCGCCGTGGCGCGCCTTGAGCCCTTCAGCCCGCGCTCCGGCTCCCCAGGTAGTCCCGATACTCCGCCAGCAGCTGGTCCAGCGCAGCATAGTCCTCGGCGCGGAAGACCTGCTCCCGAACGTGGGTGGCACCCGGGATTCCTTTGATGTACCAGGCCACGTGCTTGCGCATCCGCACGAACGCCTGCTCGCCGGCGAACGCCACCAGCGCGGCTCCGTGCTCGCGAGCCATGTCGACGCGCTCGAACGCCGTGGGCGGTGCGAGCCTCTCGCCACGCTCGATAAGAGCGCGCGCTTGCGCGAAGATCCAGGGATTGCCCTGTGCTCCGCGAGCGACCATCACCGCATCAACGCCCGTACGCTCCAGCATCGCAACGACGTCATCCGCCGAGAAGACATCGCCGCTCCCGATGACGGGTACGTCCACCGCATCCTTGACCGCAGCGATGACGTCCCAGTCGGCCTTGCCATGGTAGAACTGACCGCGAGTCCGACCATGCACACACAACGCAGCAGCTCCCGCGTCTTGCATCCGCTTCGCAAAATCGACCGCGTTGACGGAATCCTGGTCCCAACCCTTGCGGAACTTCGCGCTCACGGGCACGCCGGTCGCCTCGGCGACCCTGCTCACCATCTCTGCGGCAAGGTCGGGTGTGCGCATAAGAGCGCTCCCCTCTCCTTTTGCCACCACCTTGGTGACAGGGCAACCCATGTTGATGTCGATGAAGGCGATATCCTCGCCGTGGCGCTCCACGATGCCGCGAGCCTGCTCGGCCATCATCTTCGCGTCCGAGCCGAACAGCTGCACCACACACGGAGTCTCTGCGGGCGAGAACACCAGCAGCCCACGCGTGATCGCAGCATCAGGGTTGTAGTGCAGGCCTTTGGCGCTGACCATCTCGGTGTATGTGAGGCCCGCGCCGAGTCGCTTGCAGATGCCGCGGAAGGGGGCCTCGGTCACGCCTGCCATCGGCCCGAGCACGACACGTGCCGAGGAGAGCAGTACACCTATGTCCGCGCGCGAAAGTGCCATGGAGGCATGATACGGGATGACCGGAAGGCGTGCGACGCGCTAGGCGAAGACGGCCACTCCCAGGAGCGTGAGTCCGTTCATGGCGACCCAGGCAGCGCTGGTGACCCACAGGACCGTCTGGCGGCCAATGAAGCCATACGCGGTCCACAACACCGACATCACCAGAGCGGCACCGATAGTGAGCACGCTGAGCCCGCCTACATGATGCTGGACCCAAATGAGATGCAGCTGCGGAAGCGCCATCAGCGGGTTGATGATACCGAAGCCGAACACGGCTTTCTCTAGGTGCGGCTTGATCTGTTCAGTGGTCACGGGCGTCCTGGCTCTCATGCGTGAATTCGGTCTGAAGCGAGAAGCATCGGCTCCGCAAGGGCCCGCGTAAAGAGGTCGCCACCGAAGCGTTACCCGCAAGATCGTCGAGGCGTTGCCGACCGTGCCCGAGTGGGCAGAATCAAACGTAGGACACGGCCGTGGATCCACCCCCAAGGAGGGCACGTATCGATGGAGAAGACGAAACGCAGTCTCTGGCGCAGCAAGTGGCTCTACATAGTCGTTGCAGCGCTCCTGATCTTGGCGCTGAGCTTCGTTGCCGGGCTGTGGATCGCCGATAGCGGCGAGCGGTCCGTCTCTGGCGTGGTCGATTCCTACACAGCGGTGTACGCCGGCAGTGACAGCACCAAAGATGTCGCGGACCTGGTGCCGCTCTACGCCGAGAACGGCGTGCTGAGAGACGTCGCGAGTGACAGGACCTACGAGGGGCTCGTGGAGATCAGAGCCGCGCTTGACTCACTGCTCTCTACCGCAGGATTCGACCTCACGGTTGAAAAGACCCTCATCGGCGAAGACTGGGCACTCATCCAATGGACTGCGGACGGGACTGACACGACCTCAGGCAGACTCGCTCAGGTAGGCGGCACCACGCTGCTCGAGATCGCGGAGGAGAAGATCGTCAGAGAGACCTGGTACTACGACCCCGCGAAAGCGCCGTTCTAGGGAACCAACGGATAAGCGCGCTCGCGCAGGCGCGACCCAGCAACCACCGGAAAGCAGAAAAGGGCGACCCTAGGGCCGCCCTTTTCTTAAAGCATTGATACAGGTCGCTTAGAGAGCGCGAACCTGGGTCGCCTGCTTCTTGCCGTTCTGACCAGTGGCTTCCGTGAAGGAAACGGCCTGACCCTCGTCAAGGGTCTTGAAGCCCTCAGACTGGATCTCGGAGAAGTGTACGAAGAGATCTTCGCCACCCTCGCGCTCGATGAAGCCATAACCCTTGTCAGCGTTGAACCACTTGACTTTACCCTCTGCCATTCAAATCCATCCTCTCGCCCCAACGGGGCAAAACAAAACGACGCGACAATCACCAGAAATCGCGGTGTGTCACGTCGCAATCCTACGAGCCCATATGACTCGCCTTGCGCAGTATAGCATCTATCGGGCCAAGATGCATCTAACAGCAGCTGCGACGCGTCCGCATCTTCACGAGGATGCCTGGACAACGCTCGCGTCACCCGTGATGCGCTCCCGCGTGGCGGCCTCGCCTACCTCGTTGAGACCTGACTGCACAAGGCTGATGATGATGACCCATGCAACGAAACCGAGGACGACGTACTTGAACATGAAAGGTCCTGTGAACGGCAGGTTCCAGATGAAGTGCAACGTGACCGGGACCGCGAACAGCTTCAGGAACCTGGGGGAGGTGAGCACCGAGGTGGGCTTCATCCCAGGGGTTGCGGCGATCCAGTAAGCAGACGCCGCTATGGCGGTCCACGCGATGTGTCCGAACGGCGAGAGCACGCCGCGCATCATGATGTTGTCAAGCATCGCGCCGCCGTCCTGCAATCCTATCCGCAGCGCGTATCCAGCCGACTCGAATGCTGCAAAGCCCGTCCCCACCGCGGCGCCCATCAGCAGGCCGTTCAGGCGGTAAGGATAGCGCTCTGGACCGATGAAGCGCATGACCAACAGAAGTGCTGCGAGCTTCCCGACCTCCTCGATGATGCCGGCCGAGGACATCCCGAGTATCCCAAGGAATGGCACAGCGGCATTGAGGAAGAGGGCGAGCAGCAAAGAGAGCGCGCCGCCGGCAAGCAGCATCTGGATAAGCTTGACCAGCGACACGTTCTTCGGGGTGTTCAGCTCGAAGAACAGCACCAGAACCGAGAAAGGCATGGCGAACGAACCCACCATGATCAGTCCAGGAATCAGGTTCAGATTCTCGAACTGGTTCCAGCCAGAGAGGAACACCAGGTACGTAAGAAGTGCGCCCATCAGTACCCGCGCGAAGACCCATGGGCTAGGCATGACCCCCATCGAAGGATCAAGAGCAGGCGTCGTGTCCGGCGTCCCCACAGAGAGCAGCCGTTCAACCGCGTCCGGCTCATGATGCCCGAAGACTTCGGAGACGAGCTTGGCGAAGGAGAATCCTTCGATCCGCTCAAGACCAAGCCGCGTGGTGATTCCATCTGATGCGCTGCGGATCGTCTTGGCATAGACGTCTTGTGGCCCCGGGGCCACTGCCTGTCCGTCTAACTGTGCCCCACAAGCCGTGCAGAACGCCGCACCATCTTCAGCAACAGCATGACAGCACTGACACGCACGCATGTGAGCCTCCGTAAGCATAGGACTTGCAGGACGTTGCAGGGTGTCACAGGTGTCGCCGGGGAACCCTGACCCCCAAGAGCGACATAGCCTGACTGGTAATTCTATCTAGTCCTGCGAAAACTTACAGCACCTTATGTTGCTCGACCAGAAAGCGGACCATGCGCTCGATGAGATCTGCGGGAAGCGGGGTCCCCAGCGGGAACTGCACCGAACCCTTGCCCGTCTTGTACGCAGCAAGCTCGTCTTTGAATGCCTCGATGCCGCGGCCGGTCGGATAGAAGCCGATGTGCCCGCGGTAGCCGGCGAAATGCGCCAGATGCTTCCCGTTGAGATCGAACGTCGGGATGGCGTAGCTGATCGTCTCCACGGCGCCTGGTGCGGCCGTCTTGATGATGGCCCGCATCTGCTCCAAGACGACCTGGACATCCGACGGGAACTCGGCGATATACGCGTCGATGGACTCAGCGGTTGAGCGACCGGTCATCGTGGTCACCCGCCCTTTCGGATCGGCATTGGATCACCTGGCACGATACAAGCTAGCGTCTTGTGACGACATCCTGCAAGGAGTGGAGCATATGGCCAGCCTGAAACCGAAGCACATCGTACTCGCGTCCGTCGCGCTGTTGTTCATTGCGTCGCTTGTGGCGATCGGAGGCTTTGGTCAGACAGGTGGACTCACATCCGGAGACGGCGCTGTGACAAAGGTGATCGGCACCGCCGAAGCCAACACCACCGCTTCGTTCAACGTCAGGACCATAGAGGGCACGGATGCCGAACACGAGTCCACTCACATGTTCGAGGCACTGGAGGTACTGGCCGGGATCAGCGAGGCGAGCCTGGACACGGAGAGCCTCACCCTCACCGTGACGTATGACGACTCGGCCATCGATGAGGGCACCATCCGGTCCCACCTGGTGAACGCGGGCTACATCGCCCCGGTAGCCTCCGATGGCACGGCGGCCACGTTGTCCGAAGACGGATCGTCGCAATCTGCGTACCTTGGAGACAGCGGATACGGGTTCGACCCCAACGTGGTGTTCGCAGCCTCTGGCGTTCCGCTCTCACTTGAATTCGCGCCCGGACAGGCGTGTCGCACCTCCGTCAGCCTTCCCGCACTGGGAATAGTGCAGGACATCAGCGAGGGCGGAACCGTGCAGATACCGGCCCTGGATCCGGGTGAGTACTACATCCTGTGCGGAGGAGGAGCCCAGGAAGGGCTGCTGATCGTGGAGTGAGCCCTCGCCCGCGCTGCGCCTGCCCGCCGGGACAAGTCAGCCGATCCTCCTGAGTCCCACGATCCCCCAAACCGCGACCGCCAATCCAGAAGCGACGGCGATGATGCCGGCAAGCAAGAACGGCAGGTACCAGAACACCAGCGACTGGTCAGGCTCCCCGATCCTGGCCACAACCGCCGAGGAGACATAGCCTGCGATAAGGACTACGCCAAACAAGAGGCCGAATGCTCCCAGCAGAACAGCCACCGCATAGAGCCAACGAGGCTTCCGGATGCGACCATCCTGATGCGGTTCGGCAACCAACTTCGACACCCTCCTTGCGGCCGGAGCGCGACGCTTGACGCGGTGCGCATGACTGCATCCGTGTCGTTCATCAGAGCCTAACCCTAGCCGCAGGCCTTGTCAGGTGCGCGACCGATCGATCCGGGAATGAACTCATGGTCAGACCGGCCGATCAGGGGACCGCAGCATGGGTGCTATGGAGCATGAGCTCAACTCCATATCGGCCCTGACAGGCCGCATCAGACAGCATGTGATGCGGCTGTGTGAGGGAGCTGACCGCCACCCGGGGACCCAGCGCAATCGCGATGCGACCGACTACGCGACCGGCGTGATGCGTAGCCTAGGGCTTGCCGTGGAGACCCTTCCCTTCCAGGTGCCGGACTGGCGCTTCTCGGCGTCCACACTGGACATCGGCGGAAGATCGTTCGCGATCCATCCGGGGCCGTTCTCGCAGGGGGTCACCGGAGCAGGTCGGCTTGTTGCTGCATCAAGCGCTGCAGAACTTCGTGGCCTGGACGCCGAAGGCACCGTGTTGCTTCTGCATGGAGAGATCGCACAGATCCAGCTCACGCCGCGCGACTACCCCTGGTATACCGACGACGCCCACACCGCGGTCATGGACACGCTTGAGCGGCTCGCTCCTATGGCGGTCGTCTCGGCAACCGGCAAGAACCCGGCGATGACAGCTGGTATGTCACCGTTTCCGCTTATCGAGGACCCGGGCTTCGCCGTCCCTACCGCCTATCTGCCTGCCGGGGACTCACTCGAGTTGCTGGAGCATCTGGGCGAGGTCGCAGCCATCGACATCGCATCCGGGACGGTGCCGTCCTCCGGCACACAGCCCGTTGGACGACTGCAAGGCACAGAGGCCGGCCGCGTGGTTCTGGGCGCTCACATCGACACGAAACCTGAGACGCCGGGGGCGTTGGACAATGCAGGCGGCGTGGCCGTGCTGCTTGCCGTAGCCGAACTCCTTGCCGGCATCCGGCGCAGCGTGACCGTCGAGTTCGTGCCCTTCAACGGGGAAGACCACGCGAGCTCTCCCGGCGAGGTAGCCTACCTCGAAGCGCACCCGGACCTCGCAGACGTGGTGCTCATGATCAACCTCGACAGCGTAGGACTGCGAGACGCTCCCACTGCCTGGTCCGGCTACGGGCTGACAGAGGTCCAGCAGTCCCTGGTCGAGACGATCGCAGCGAGCGAGCCTGCGGTCATCGCCGGTCCCCAGTGGCCCGCCAGCGACCACATGGTCTTTGCGATGCGCGGCACACCCTCTCTCGCGCTGACGACAGCGGACTTCGAGAGATTCTCCGGCATGATCGCTCACACGCGCGCGGACACAACCGGACAGGTGGACTTCGGACTCCTATATGACACCGCATGCTTCGTCGCCGCGGTCATCGAAGGCGTTTCTCGGCAGTAGAGACCGGCGAGGCAGACTTCATCTGGCAGCGCATCGGCCTAGAGACGAAGACCGAGATCGGTGGCATGCGAGCCGAACACCGACCACAGCAAGGCTGCATCAACGATAAGCGGCAACAGGGCCCATCCCGAGAACCAGACCACATGCAGGGTGACGGAGCACACGGCCGCAGCCGCAACAAGCCAGGGGATCCATGAGGCAGGGACCAGCCACCCGAGAAGGGCTGCTCCGGCCATCAGAAACAGCGTTGCCGCCACAGCACCAAGAATCGGCGTGAGCGCATCGCGCAGAGCGCCGGCGGGCAACAGCGTTCTAGTGTCGCTGAAAAACGGCCAGAGAAAGCCGCCGCCGACCCAGAGCGGAGGCGGTGCCTGCCCCGGCGCGGCAGGCACGAGCGCACTCAGGTTGACCTGCGCGCCAAGTAGCAGCAATGCGATCATGATCGTCTTGTTCATGTGACACTCCTTCGATTGACTGGAAACTCAGATTGTTGTCAGTTTCCATGGGGCACAGTAGATGAGCGACTTCTGCTCATCCGTTGGGGGTCGTTCAGCTGATGAACCCACTGATACGCCGGGTCAGCTCGGCATCCCGGTCATAGGACGGGTCGGCATTGACGAGCACGAGATACTCCACGATCATCGCGGCGACCATCTTCTCCACCAGCACCGCATCTCCGGCCCTGAATTCGCCGGAGTCCATCCCACCCTGCACGAGTTCTCTCAGCAAATCGCCCGTTGCCTTGCGGAACGCATCGGCTGCCACCTCATACTCGTGGAGCCACTCCTCCTCGCTGGTCTTTTCAACGTGGGTCCGGCCCATGTCCAGCACTGATCGCACAACCGCCTCCACTCGCGCTGCATGATCAGGAAGCGCTGAGACCGAAGCCGCCAGCTGCGCCTTGTGTTGCAGCGCTTGCCTGGCGACGACGTGCGCGTATATGTCGCGCTTGCCGTCAAAGTGCACATAGATCGTCTTCTTGGAGATCTTAAGCTCTCGAGCCACCTGATCGAGCGTGGTCTTGTCATAACCGCTGCCGTTCACGGCATGCTCGAACACGTCCACTATCTGCTGCGCCAGTGCGTTCATATGTCGGCCCATTCCGAGAGGAAACTCATTACCATTGCAGTTTCCATGGTGGAAACTCATCTGTCAAGCAGTTTCCATCAAGTCGCGCGAACCGCAGACTCGGGCAAGCGCAGGTACTACAGGAAGCGATCGTCTGAGCGGGTCTCGGGCACCTTACCGCCGTACTGCTCCACCCAACCGACCCGGATCTCACCTTGCGAATCGAACGCCGGCACATACGGCTTGATATCGAGCAGCGGCGTTCCGTCGAGCACATCCACATCGGTGATATGGAGCGCGGAGCCCTCTACCCTCTCGAGCCTGACGATAGACATCCCCAGCGGGTTGGGGCGTCTTGGCGCGCGGGTGGCGAACACACCATGCGCGACGGAGTCCAGGTACGGCACCACAATAAGGTCGAACCCCTCGCTGCGATGGAAGTGATAGAGCAAGATGATGTGAGAGAACCCGTCAAGATCGTGCAGCCCCTCGGCATACTCGTCGTGTACCTCGACCGTACCTCTCGTACCCACAGCGGTAGCAGGCTGAATGGGCATGCCGGTCCTGCTGCTGAACGGACTGCGGATCGTGCCGATCGCCGCGAACTCCATCGTCTGTCCCCTCCGCTGAAACTGGTCAGAGCCGTCGTTCCCCCTCAAGACCGCCCCGGTCCAGGCGAGCACGAGCACCGCCGCTACGCCCGCACGCGCTTCCAAGACAAGGCGAGCAGCCCTGCAAGGAGTGCGAAGAAGCTGCCGGCCACAAAGGCCCACTTGACCGCAGACACCGGCGGGACCAGCGTAGCCGCAACGATGCTCTCACGCGGGTATGCAAGCATGACCATCGAGGTCAGTACATTCTCAGTGTAATCCAGCAACACCGCAGCAAGCGGAACGAGGTTGAGCAGTCGCCCCCGACCACCCACAGGATAGACGAACTTCCCGGTCCAGCTGATGGCGGTCACAAGAAACAGGCCATAGGCGATCGGCCAAGCCAGATCGAACGTCCATCTTGCGCGCACGTACGCGTCTCGGCCGTCGACTCCGTAGGCTTCAGCCCAATCGTAGATGTCGTCCGCCGAGTAGAACAGGGACGTGTCAGGCGAGCCTAGACCGCTAAGCTCCTGCTCCGAGACCTCTGCCTGGGCAGGCAGGACGACTACGATGAACAGCGCAAACAAACCCAGTGCTGCAAGCACCAGCCAACCGCTGGAAAGAGAAGACAGCTTCTGGGACAGACGGTTCACCGCTCATCGGCCTTCTGATCCGGCTTGGATCCTGCACGGAACAATACGGCTCCTATGATACCGAGGAGTTCCGGCTCTCACACGCCGGCCAAGCCTTCGGCGACCACGATGAACGTGAAGAACACCGCGGCGATAACGACAAGGACCGCCGAGACGATATTGAGCACAGAGCGCTCTTCCCAGTGCCAGACGGCCAAGATGTTGAACACCGCAGCCGCATCGCTCACAACGACCCCGATCGCAGGCATGACCCAGGTGTCGGTGACAGGATAGGTCTCCCGGAACTGCATGGAGATCAGGGGCAGGACGACCCACGCGCCCAAGCCGATGACCGCGACCACCACGGCCCACCGGCCGATCGGGCTGACAGGAACCAGGTTACGCTTGACCTGAACGCCGGGACCCTCCAGCTGACTGCTTGTCGAATGCGACATCGCAAATCCCTCCTCCTGCGCTAGGAGGCGAACTCCCTTCCAGGCTAGTACATCCCGCGATTTGCCTGCCTACAAACCCGATAGCCACGCCGCCTCGCGTAGCGCGCCTCAGCTCACAGCCTGCCTTACGAGCGCAGCGAGTCGCTTCTCGGCGGCCGGCGTCAGCTTGACGAGCGCGAACGAGGTAGGCCACATCTCTCCCTCATCAAGGTGAGCTGTATCACTGAATCCAACGGTCGAATAGCGGGATTTGAACTTCTGCGCCCCCTGGAAAAAGCAAACGACCTTACCCCCAAGCGCATACGCAGGCATCCCATACCAGGTCCTCGGGGCCAACTCTGGCGAAACGGCCATGACGAGCTCATGGAACCGCATGGCCATCGCGCGGTCCGGCTCGGGCATCTCGGCGATCTTGGCAAGCACATCGCTCTCCCCGTCGTTTTTGGAGCGCTTGCCGCTATGGGACTCCGCCTTCAGTTCCTTGGCGCGTTCCTTCATCGCGGCGCGCTCTTCTGCCGAGAACCCACCTGCCTTCTCGGGGCTCTGGGGGGTATCCGATGCGGGAGTTTCCGGCTGCTTCTTCACCACGGGGGACCTCCCTAGTTGGTCACCGTCACGCTACTTGGTACCCATTACCCTGGTGGACTCCTCGAAGTCGCGGCCCGCTACTGTCCGCTCTCACAGTAGTCATCGTAGTCATCGCGACTCCCAGACTCCTCAAGATAGGCGTGCAGGCGTGCGTTCTCGGCAGCGATGGACTCGATGTATTCGGAAAGGGAGACCAACCGCTCCACAAACCACCTGTAGCCCGTCTTGCCAACGAGGTTGAGGCGTATCGCCTCAACGAAGGCGAGGGCCTCGTCTCTTGCGAAAGCAGGCATCAAGATCACCTTCCAGGCGCGTCAAGGTCACCGATCACGCTACTCGTCATCAAGGATGATCGAAGTGACCTGCTCCGACGATCCCTCCGGGACGCTGCCCTCCTCATAGAGGACCAGGTTGATCTCACGGATGTAGTCTCGAAGCGCCGGCTCTCGCTCCTGCACCTGATAATGACTGCCAGCATCCTCGGCCTGAAGTGCGGTCAAGGCCGCTATCAGCTGGTCGATGTCATCGTAGGTCAGAAACAGGCCGATGCTCCCGAGAGTGCGGTCCGCCTCGTCATCATGAATGCGCATGTCGTCCTCCAGGGTACCCACGGCTATGTCTGTTCGAATCGCGTCTTCCTTGATGCAAGCGCCACCCAGAGCTTACGCCCGGATGATGAGCACCGTAAGCAGGCCTATGTTGATGATGACAGATGCCCAGAAGACCGTTCGGAACGGCTGCTTCCTCGTCTTGTGGCGAAGCGTCTTCTGGGCGATCAGCGCTCCCGGCCATCCGCTCAGCGCTCCAAGCAATATCAGGGTGCCTTCGCCTGTCCGCCACTGTCCCCGTTGCGCGGCGCGCTTGTCCCGCGCATACGCGACAAACGTCACAACACTCATCACGACGTATGCCAACAGGACGGACCACGGGATAGTGCCAAGCGCCGCCATGACGAGCAGCAACAACAAGAAGACTGCCGATGAGATCATCACAGGCCCTGATCCCGCGTCAGCATGCGGCGCCTAACTTCTCGGGACATCGGCATCGTTCACGCCCACTGCTTGACCGCCACTGTACTCCTGCTCGACGGCGGCAATGAACGCCCGTATCTCGCGGGGAGTCCTCAAGTGGTGTACCCGTTTCTCCGATGCCGCTTCCGCCACAAGCTGCCGATACCTGGGGGTCATGTGCCGATGGCAGAGCGGGATGACGCGGTAGCTGGCGACAGAACCGCGCCAGATCGGGCTGTCTTCCGGCCAGCCCTCTGGCTTCACGAAGCTTCCCTTGATCAGGCGCTTGGTCACCCACGCGTAATGAAGCAACACGGGGAGATCGACGTAGACCAGTGTGTCTGCCGCAGCGAACCGCTCCCAGGCCGTGGGAACAGAGCCGAAGCCATCGATGATCCACTCCTCTTGGCGCAGCAGGTCCGTATGCGCGTTGACGTACTCGTCCTCGGGCACTTCGCCGCCGCCCGCCCGATACCTGAGCGAATCCACAGAGTACAGTGGCAGACCCGTCAGCTCTGACAACTTCCGCGCCAACGTGGACTTGCCTCCACCGGCGTTACCGAACACCGCGACTCTGTTCATGCGTCACCTCCGCATCAACGGGCGCTCATCGGCTGCCGGATGACGGTCTTCCACTTGGACTGGTCCGCCTTCCGAATGTCGCTGAGGTAGATCTCGTGGTGCTTGCCGACCCTCTCTCGCCCCGACTCCTCGATGAACCGGTGGACTCTCTCGATAGTCGGTCCCTCGGCCGAGAAGGGCCCGATGTGCATCGTCTGTGCCGAGAGACCCTCGGTGAACGACTCGAGACGGACCCTCTCCAGCCCGGGAAGGTCCTTCTTCGCCATGACGGCGATACGTGTCTGCTCGATGAGATCGCCATCGATGAAATCGGGTTGCATGATCATCATCGTCCACTGCCATTGAGAACGATCACCGGAAGTGAATGAAGACATGTCGTCAGCCCACCACAAGCCCTCGAGCGGCATGACGGCGTAGCTGATTTCGAGCGGGCTTTTCTTGGCCCGGAACTTCAGAGCATACGAGAGCGCGAAAAGCGCCTGGACGGCCTCGCCGTAAGCCGACGACGTGTTGGGGTCGCCTTGACCATCGATCTTTAGGAATCGCAGCGTTGGCACATCCACTTGCTGAACCACCTTCGGCGAAGGAAGGTAGAGGTGGCGGAGCTCCTTTTTGAGGTCACGCTTCATATGTTCACTCCCTCGAGCACGGATCAGCGTGCTCACGCATGGGTAAAGGCCTCGCGCCTACTACCCGTCGAGCAACGCTCGGGTAGCTCCCACATCAGTTTCGATGCTACTGTTCGAAACATCCGAATGACAAGGAGCCCTCCGTTGCAGACCGACTATCCGCGTGTCCGGGATGCGATCGTCAACATAGACGAGAACTCATCCGGTCGGTCGACACAACAGGATGTGGCCGGCATGACAGCCGCCCATGCCAGGCGCCTGTTGCGGGATTCTACGCCCGTACTCGATACCGCGTTCGCGGTCGGGCCCAGCAGCCCGGGGCGTCCGCACGACCTGATCGTCACAACCGAGGCAACCACCCCCGGAGAGTACAAAAACCAGGGAGAGGGAATCACCATTCACTATGGGATACACGAGACTCTGTACGGCTCCTGCCTGATCGGGGCGACCGAGCGCGGGATCTGCGCATTGAGGTTCCTGGATGCGACCGAGGAACAGAATGCGGTCATCGGACTTCAAACCGAGTGGAGCCGGGCAACGCTTGTCCTCGACCAGGACGGAACAGCCGCTCTCGCACATCGGATCTTCGAGGACGCCGAGCCAAGCTCCGATCCTCTCCCGCTTCTCCTCAATGGCTCCAACTTCCAGCTCAAAGTCTGGGAGGGCCTTCTACGCATTCCAGAAGGCTGCCTTATCTCCTATGGCGATCTTGCGAAGCGACTCTCTGTCCCCTCGGCCACACGTGCGGTCGCTAATGCAGTGGGTGCCAATCCGATCGCCTTCGTCATTCCCTGTCATCGTGTGCTCAGGTCGACAGGGGCTCTCGGCGGGTACCGATGGGGAGTCGACCGCAAGCTTGTCATCCTTGAGCGAGAGCTCACGAATGGAGAGATCCTGTGACCGCAGCCCTCGTGTTCGGCGTGACCATGACGTTCAGCCCCGGCCCGAACAACATCATGAGCGCATCCCTTGGCCTCATGCACGGCTACCCGAAGGCTCTGCGGTTCATACTGGGTGTCGTATGCGGGTTTGCGGTCATCATGCTTCTGGGGGCCGTGGTGGCGAACGCCCTGCTCGCATGGGTGCCGACCGTCCAACCGTTCCTGAAGTACTTCGGCGCGGCATACATCCTGTGGCTCGCGTGGGTCACCTGGTCTCATCGAAGCAGCTTTGGCGCACAAAGTGACGCCGGGCTGACCCGAAGTCAGGACTTCTTCGGTGGCTTTGCACTGCAGTTCGTCAACCCTAAAGCAATGACCTACGCCCTGGTGATGTACTCAACGTTTCTCTCGGACTTGGTCCGAAGCATCCCGTTGGTCCTCATCAGCGCCACAGTACTTGCCGGACTTGCCTTCGTTTCCACTTCAACATGGGCGCTTGCGGGAGCCGGTATTCGCAGGTGGCTGAAGACAGACCTCCAGCGCGCTGTGGCCGCCGCAGCACTTGCCGCAGCGCTCGTGTACACGGCGATAGAGCTCGCAGAGCTTCCCGTCCTGCTCTTCGGCTAGCAGCAAGAGCACCGACAGGACGGATGTGGTCTCAAAGCGCTTGTCAGCTGCTGCTGACCATCGCGTAGAGCACCTGATCTTGCAGGACGCCATTCTTGAGCACTGCGTCCCGGAAAGTCCCCTCGTGAAGATAGCCCGCGTTCTCAAGTGCTCGAGTGGACGCAGCATTCGTCGCGTGGACCTTCGCGTAGACTCGGTGCAGAGCGAGATCCTCGAATGCGACTCGCGTCATCGCTTTGATTGCACGCGTTGCGATGCCGCGACCGCGATACTCGGCACCGATCCAGTAGCTCAGAAGCGCGCTATGCTTACGAACGTCGTCTCGCCTCTCCAGTGTGATGCAACCGACGATGTCGTCACCCAGGAGAATCGCCCGCGATGTCACCACGGCGGAAACCTGTGACTGCGATATCTGCGCGTGTGCATCGGCCTCGGTGAATGGGTGCGGGAAAGAATCCCGCATACGGTTCCAGATGCTCGGGTCATTGGCGAGCGCCGCGAGTCTGGTGGCATCCCCCGCTACCCAGGGCCGCAGACTGACGGTTTCGCTCACATTCTCCCCCTCACACGGATGACGTCTTTGCGCATCGGCTGTGTGCCAATGCCGCAAAGTTCAGTCTATCGACTGCAATTACAACTTGATGCGCCGTCAGACGCCCGCTCAGCGGCTCATCGCTTACTCTTCGGCAAACCCCTGGCCTCTAGCCGCAAGCGCTACACGCAACTGGCCGATAGCCTTCGCACCCATGCCGTGAAGACGGGCCAGTTCCGATACCCGGACCTGTGGGAGCTGGTCAAGGCTGGTGTAGCCGGCGCGTGTAAGGGCACGCCGGGCCGCACTCGAAAGTCCGGCCGGAAGATCGTTGAGCTGATTTGAATCCGGCACGAAGGCACCTCCATCACATGCATGGGCTGTCTACTCTACGGTACGTCCAGCGTGTTCTGTAGAGCGTGATCCGAGCCACGCCGCAACGGCCACTGACAGGCTGACCGGCGCAAGCGCCGCAACAACGAACACAAACTGCTCGGTTGGCGTGCGTGCCACCTCCGGCGTGACGGCGATCATCAAGGCGAACACGGCGGCGACCCCCAGAGGGGAAGCAACCAGGATGATCCCCGTCCCCTTGCCAAGCGAGATCGCACCACGACGGGCAAGTGCAAATGCCACCGCGAAGGAAAGGATTGACCCGCCTATCGTCGCGAGTATCACGACGCCCCCTCAAATCGAGTCCCTGGCCTGGCCTAAGGTGTCTGCGCTTCAGAAGAAGCACTCCCTCGCACACCTCTGGTTTGAGTCTACCTGACTCAAAGCGTGCTTGCCGCCGAGGACGCGGGGCGGATCGACCCACGATCGTGCCGCGGCGTCATGCCGTGCGCACGAAGACATAACCTGCGACCGACCTGCTGAAAGCCGGGCCGCGCATATCCCGTTCGAGTCTTCTGCGATCAGGCTCGATCCCCGACTTGGGGATCATGTAGGTCTCCAGCTCCGCTGAGGAGAAGGTGAAGCGCTCGCCGCGCCTGCGGTAGACAGCCGCAAGCTCGAAGTCAGGATCGAGGTGGGCCATGCTCGCGTCCCCGTGGCTGTTGTTCACGACCAGATAGCCGCCGACTCTCAGATAGCGTTTGCAGTCACGTGACACAAAGCCCGCATACTGCGAGATAAGCAGATCGAACGACAAGTCCTTCTCGGGCATGGGTGTGGCGAAGTCCTGATGATGAAAGCGGATGATCGGCTCGAGGCCGCAGCATCGTCGCCTCCGCACGATAGCCATGGTTCCGGGGTCCGCGAAAAAAGCGGCGGCACGTCTGTCGGAATCGACGTAGACGACTTCCGGGATCACGAACGATGGCGTGACGTGGACAAAACAGCCGGGGTACAGGGCATTTCGAACTGCGTATCGTTCGACCAGGCCTTCGAACAGGCCGAGGCGCTCGTCACCCTTGTCCACGTGATACTTCCTGTACGTGGCGGCCGGCTTGTCGACCATAGGCGTCAGTCTCGCTCCAACTTGCCGAGTTCCCGTGCAACCTGAATACGGCCCATGACGGCGAAGGTTGCGAGGACCGCTGCCGTGAACCACGCCCCTGTGCTGAACGGCATTTGCAAATGCAGCGCAAGGGCGACGCCGGCCGCAACCAGGATAGCCGCCAATGCGTAGAACATCCGCATCCCGTAGAGGGTGACGAATGGCAGATAGTGCGCGCCGAGCACGATCATGAAGGCGGGGTAGAACCACTCGATTCGATAGAGCGCTGCGGCGCCGACGAGCAACAGGGATAGGGGCAACACGAACGCCGCCTGCATTCCAAGGGAATTCAGCGGGTTGTCACTCGAGACCTTGGCGCGGTGGCCGATGACCCATAACCCGAGCTTGGTGAGCGGGAAGATGAAGAACCCCGCACCTATGAGGAGCGTGATCGCAGAGCCCTGAGTCCACCAAGTCGCGAGCATAGCGGAGGCGAGCCACATCAGGGCGGACACTAGCTGCCCCATGAACCCGCCTAGAAGAGATAACCGCATCTCGCGCTGGGCTTGTTCGACGGTCACTTCTGCCTCCTCTGTCCCAGTAGCGTATGTGTGCAAACGCTGCGTCCGTTCCCCGCCATCCAGTTTAGCGGTTGCCGCGTCAGCTGGATGCAGCTGGCTAGACGTCTCCATCAACGCTGGAACCCATGACGTGACCACAATAGACGCACTCCGGGACGTGCACGCACTGAAGGCCGCCACATTCGGGACACGCCCAGCGCTCCCGCTCAGATTCCACGAACTCCTCGATCCCCACATTGTGGATCACCTGGAGATTCTCAAGCATGCTCATCCGGTACTTCGTGCGGTACCGGACGTCGAGCCGTTTGAGCCGGGGGCACGGGAACCTAGCGCAATCGATGCAGAAACCGGACTCGCTAGAACGGAGCATCTCGCAGTTCCGAATCGTGCAGGTCACGCACGACTTGGACTTGCCTTCGTCTCCTGCCAGGCAGCCGGGACACCCATTCTTGTCTCGGACATAGGCCACGCAAAGGCCACAATTCATGCCGCATGGCGCGATCAACTCCGCCTTGAGCGCCTGCGGCGTCAGTCTCTTTCTCGGCTTGACCCTGAGCGGCACGCGATTCCGCCTTTCTGATCAGCCCAACGTGTTAGCGCGACAGCCTAAACGCGCTGGGCGGTGCGTTTGTGGAGTCTACAAAGCCCGCATCCGGTTGTTGCGTGAGTTGTGCTCGAGCTCGGCAAGGCCGAGCGCCTCCAGGAGCGGAGGCATATACATCCCGAATCGCCCGCGAAGGCCCTTCTTCAACCCGTACCACCCTCCGACCGGGTTGTCTTCAGACCGACCCCAGGCCTCTACCGTGTCGGGGGCGGCAGGCTTCTGCTCGTCAGCTGCACCAAGAAGCACCCAATCGCCTCGCTCTTTGAGCCAGGCATGCAGATCCTCGATGGCACGAAGCTGATACGCGAGCTTCGTCTTGCCCACGATGCAGATCAGGGCAGGAGGGTCGGATGATTCATCGCGATACATGGTGTACTGGGAGGAACCGGGCGGGGTCTTCAGGATCCACGGATCGCTCTGAGTACCAGAGCCGGTCGCTGAGAGGTGTGGCATGTCGCACTCCTTCGAGTCGTGTGCCGTCGAAGGTAACCTACCCAAGGAGTGACCGGACCATCCGCTTGATGGAAACACGGGGTCGTCGCATCATGGCCGGCCCGCTCTGCGCTCTTCTCGCTCGATTGCAGAGAACGGCCCTTGAACTCCGAACCTGGTGTCGGCATGAGCGCCAGCTGCCGAGCAGGAATCCAGGCGATGCCGGCTAGCGCCCGGCCACAGCCCTGAGCACTCGTGGCGTCGCCCGGAACGGCAGGGCGCCTGCGGTCACTTGATCGACTCCGCCGCACATGTACAGGTCCATCCCCGGACAGTGGAAGAGCCAGCAGCCGGTGGATCCGGTGTGCCCGATGACAGGGGGCACGGGCGAGAAGGGCGTATACCAGCGCGGAAGAGCGAACCGCATCATCCCCAAGCCATACTCTATCGGCCAGCCAGGAAGCCTTGGTGTGGTCGGGTCGAACCCGAACGCATTCCACCGCGCACTCATCTGTGAGGCGGTCATCGGATCATCGAAAACGGCACCGCTTACGATCGCTCGAAGGAAGGCGATCTGATCTGAGACGGTGCTGTACAGGTCGCCGAGGGATTCCATCAAGCCAGGTACCTCCAAGACCGTGGCACCAGCCCAGAGAGCTGCCGGTTGCACGGTTGTTCCGAGCGGTTCACCCCCCGGTGCCCACGTACTCTCAAGCCCAAGCGGCTCCAATAGCTCACTGCGAACCACAGCATGCCACGGGCGGTCGAGGACTCCCTCGATGATTCCCATAAGCAGTCGGAAATTCGTGTCAGAGTAGCGGACCCGAACGCGGCCTCCTGAGTCGAGATCCTGCGGAGGGAAGTGGGGCGTGAGATCCTCACGCACTACCCGCGCTACCTCAGCCAGCGGGACGCTTCGGTCTGGCTCAGACGTCAGCTGGTCGATCAACCGCGGCCCGACCTTCCGCTTGTCCTCCAGGTAGTCGGCCAACCCCGAGGCATGGGCAAGCAGGTGACGGATGCTGATCTCATGGGTTCGATCGACGCCGTCGAGAACATGCAGGCCATGGATCACTTCTGAAGACAGATACTCTCCGAGAGGACCCTCAAGACTGATGAGCTTGCGTTCGGCGAGGCGCAGGGTGACGGCTGCGATATGAAGCTTCGTGACGCTCGCAATGAAGTACGGAGTGTCAGGCGTCATTCGACGCCCAGCCGTATCCGCAGGCCCTTCGGCTCCCGTCCAACAGAGGCTGCCGTCCCCGGACTCGACCGCCAAGACGGCGTGACGGATGCCCCTCCCCTTGAGCAAACCTTCGAGGACTGGCTGCAGGTGTGTGTCCACCTGATCCCCCTAACCCGCACCAGCTAGGCGGCGCGCTTCATCCAGGACGCCACCTACTGGACAGGCATCCAGTGGACCTTCCACAGACCGTCGATCTTGTTCACCGGCCACCACTGCCCCGGCTCCTCGACAATCACCAAATCCTCACCGAGCGGCTCGATGTCCATCGTGTACGTGACTCGCACGGCAGCCAGCTCCTCGCTGCAGACCAATGTCTCCTGCACCTGAAAGTCGGAGTAGACCTCATCGATCGACTGCCATTCGTCAAGCGCTGTTTCGTAATCCACTGTCGCATAGGCATACAGGGAATAGGCGGTCTGCCAGTCGGCGGCGTTTCTAGCTTCGATAAGCGCCAGGACGACTTGATCCGGCGTCTGCCCGGCCTCGTCCTCTCGCGCAATGGTGGGGTCGTCGGCGGGAGGCCAGTCCGGAGGGACGACCGTCGACTCCGCCTCAGGGACGGCAGGCTGCACATTGTCGGGTGCAGTAGCGCCTCCTGCACACCCCGCCAACAACGCGCAGCCGAGAAACACCGCAAACATGCCTGACTTCATCCGGCACTCCCCCTAGGTCCCGCCCGACGTGCCCGCATATCAGCTACAAGCCGATGTACCCTCGAGGCTGACGTGCCCTTCACGCTGACACTGCCGGAAGCTCACTGATCGCGAGATCGGCATAGAGGCGCCTGACGAACGAGGTGCCGTGCAACCCCCGGGGAGCCAGCTTGCTCGCTGCGTGCTGCATCAGTTCGAAGTACTGCCTCTCGCCCAGTGCGTGAGCCACCCAGCCCTCCAGCAGGTTGCTGGAAGCGGCGAAGAGCGACGGTACAGCGACCATCACGCCCAACTCGACACTGAAGAACGGAATCACAGCAAGAAGAAATGATGCGATGGCTATCGGTCGACCGACCTTCCTAGCAAGAGCGTTTGCCTCGAGCACCATGGCCGGTGATGCAAAATGAGTGCTGAAGACATCGCCGGCCCGACCCACGAGTATCGTCGCGGCAAGAACCAGCTCGAAGATAAGCCGATCGTTCAAATCAAGCCCCCCGCTCGAAATGTCACGGACCGAATGGCAGCAAAGACGAGACTCAGCACGTGTTGGACCGCTGTTCGCCGCCACGTCGAGAAACCCTCGTTCGGAACGACCCCCTTACGTGGCGCCTGGCGTACGAGAAGCAAGGCACACCCTAGCCGTACGCTTGCTTCATATGCGCATACGCATCAGCCACAAGCTGCTCAAGCACACCGGTATCTACGTCAGACAGCCGCTTTATGTAGATGCAGCCCTTGCCGGTCTTGTGCTTGCCCAGATTCTCGAGTCGCTTCGCCAGCGAGTCAAGCTCCAACCCCAGGTAGACGGTGAGCGCGGCCTTTCGCGATGCGAAACCCACTGGGAACCAGTCGCCCTCTTGCCCGCTGGATGACTTGTAGTGGTAGGTACCGAACCCGATGAGACCCGAGCTCCAAACCCGTGGCTCTTCTCCAGTCACCCGCTTCATCAGCGCCAACAGGACCAGACAGTCCTCGCGTCGGGCCTCATCCTCGATCGCACTGATGAAGGCGTCGACGCTGTCGTCTGTGCTATGCGTCTTGATTCCGCCCATGAGAACCCCCGATGCGTCTGCCGTGTCCGCGCATCAGACGTGATGTGCCCCCGCCCTCAGCGCGGCCGTGCCTCCTGATGCCTGCTGGATGCCCTGGATAGACGCCCGGTAAACTCAGGGTTCGTGAAATCGAACCGCATCCTCCAGTAAGAAGCCGATGGATTCACGTTTCAAAGAAAGCTCATCGACCGATCTGAGCTTGACGTGTCTGACTGCGGCACCCGTTCCCTCAAGTACCCCTCCCGGATCGCTGAGTGCGCCTCCTTTGAACAACACCAGCGATCTTGCGCAGGCCGAGTAGATCGAGCGTCTCACGCTGGATCAGAAGCGTTCCCTCTTGATCCGAGACAAGCTCATAGGCCAGATGTCCCCGCATCCCGGCGCCTTCGAAGTCCTCTTCAAGAAAGTGTGGTGGTTCATATCGTGTGATCGCCGAGAGGAACTCCCCGTGCACCAAAGGTGCCATCTGCACCACCTCGCGGTAACGCGTGCCAACACGAGCGTCACCGGTAGTGATCTTGTCCAGGACGAGAACCGGCGAACCAGGTTCCTGGGGATAACGGTCTTTGTCTCGGAGGAACCGGAAGACATCAAAGGGCGGGCGCTGGATCCTCACGGAGAGCTCGAAGTACACCCGGCACCCCCTGCCGTTCGTCCAACAGCGCGCATGGGCAGCGCGCCCACCCCCTGCTCCGTCTATGACTTCTGGCGTTCCGCTGAATGAGCCGGTGGGCGGCGAGCCCCGATCACCATCCGTCTGCGCCATGCGGAGGCCGGGAAGGCGTGTCCGACCCTTGTCCCCTCAGAGCCTTATCGCGATATGAACTCGCGTCCCACATGTGCGAGAAGCGGTCATCCGCATCGTTCCCGGGCTCGCCATAACTGCCCTTGCGGTCGATGATCGCCTTGATGACAAGCGCCGCAGCTCCTACCCCCAAGAGCACCGCGATCGGCAACGGCATGATGCCCCCCATCCCGAGCGGCGCTTCCGCCGCCGTCCGAGCGAATGTGCGCGGCAGCAGCGCGCACCTCTGCTTCCATCAGACTACGGAACCGAATACTCGACGTATCCCCCGTCAGTGAACTGACCGTCCTTCCAGGTCAGATTGACGCGTTTCTCGTATCCGAAACCGTTGACGACAACCAACTCGTACTCCCCGTCCATCTGGGCCGGGTCCTGCACGTTGAAGTTGTCGGACTTGAAGACCGCCTTGTACGTGAAGTAAGAGCTCTGCTCCGCATCGTACACGAATCCGGAGGCGTCCCAGCGGCACAGGTCCCGCCAATTGTTGCGAGGGTTCTCGATCCGGACCTCGTAGAAGCCACCGTCGCTGAGAGCCGCGCCATAGTTGAGAACGACCCGGTAGATCTCGCCCTCAGCAAGACGCGGGTCGCGCGGCTGCGACTCCACCTGACTGTCGGTCTCGGTGGGGGCAGAGTAGGACTCGGGTTCGTTTCCGATCCAGGAGATCTCGGCGTCCTCCAAAGGCCCGCATCCCAGAGTGAAGAACGCAAGCAGGACGATGGCGAGAAGGGCGGACTTCATTCGATCTCGACTTTGCATGGCTACCCCAAGAATCGACGTTTCCCCACGTAGGACGCCCAGCTTAGAAGAACGCTTTTCAGCTCAGAGCCTACTGGGAAGTGCTCCAGCCGACAAGACCAGCGAGTATCGCTCGTATCGCCCCAACGTGTCTGCGCATCGGCTGCGCGACCGTCACCTTGCCGTTCAAGCCATCGCTTCTAGCGTTGTGCCGGATGCGCTCTGCTAGGAGGAGATGGCCTTGACCATGACGACAGCGTCTTCATAGTCCCCCGCCCCATACCTGTCCAATTGCTCCTGGGTAGACATGGGCACGACGACGAAGTCCGCTTTCTGATATGCGCGTATCGCACGAGGGTTCCGAGCGGACGGGCGGATCAAGAAGGTGTCGATCGCGAGAGTTCGATACAGGTGGCCAGTGAGGGCGACAAGCGCGTCCGGACCGTAGCCGTGACCGGTGTAGGACATCGACCTGAGCCAGATATCGAGCTCCGCGAAGCGGGTGGGGGCATCCCGCACCTCATAATTGATATGGCCTACCGACTGCCCTGCCACTTCGATGATGTAGGAGGATTCAACTTCCAACGTGGAGCCGTCGAAGAAGTTGGGACCGTAGTCGTCGGTGAACTCCTCCCAGTTCGGCACAGGCAGTTCGGGGTAAAGGGGTGGTCCCATCATGGATGCGGTCACGTCTGACTCGGCGAGCCACTCGAAGACATCGCGCCTGTCCGACTCAAGTGCAGGCCGCAACGTCACTATGTTGCCTCTGATGTCTGTCACTTCTCCACCTAACGTGTCTACGCACCGCCAGGCCGGAAGGCTATTTTGCCTCCACTAGGGCATTGTCGTAGGCGTCACGAATGAACTGCGAGAGCGAATCGAGTTGGGATCCGGCGGAAACGGCGAACTCAATCCAGGCAGGGACCTCTTTCCCCCGTCCAACAAAAGCATGGGCGCCGAACTTCTTCGAGGCTGCTTCACGCTGCTCGGGTGCCAGCTTCGTGGTGATGACGCCCTCTCCGCCGATCATGGCGAACAAGACTCCCCTGGCGCGATACGCCGGCGAGCCGAACATCTTCCCCTGTGTCACATCCGGCCAAGCAGCCACAAGATCATCCATGGCTGCTTTGATCTCGGCACCTCGGCTCAGATCATTGAGTGCTGGCATGAGCGACTTCCCTCCACTGCACCTAACGTGACTCGGCATCAGCCACCGGACAACGTAAGAGCCGCGAACCAGATATGGCGAGGCGCGCTCCAATGTCGTATCGCTGCCCAGAACAGGGCGCCTGTGCTGACGGACTCTCCACAACGACCCCCCTGCCATCGGATGCTCATATCGGCATATGTGCCCTTGAGCAGCCGAATCTGTCTTGTGCCGACATGTCTGGCGCTTGCCGCGTCTGCTGAATGCGCTTGTCAGACGTCTCGCCGATGCAGAACGCCGGCACCCATCCGGCATGCCACAACCGAGACGACAAGATAGGCAATAGGACTGACCGCGTAGAGCCATACGCTCAGATACGGAGTGCGCACCTGCACGAACCTGATCATCAGCTGCGAGGGGACGGCCAATCCCTCGGAGCTGCGGATGACGAGGAGAGTCGGCAACGGCGCGAGGAGGTGCAGTACGGCGATCGCCAGTGCGATGTACCACAGGGTGGCTGGCGCCTCCCATCGTGAGACGGCGATGAAGAACAGGACCGCTGCGAGAACAAGACCCACACACAACCACAGCCATGCCAGCTCGAGCCCTCCTGACAGCTGTATACCGATGAAGCCCAGCATCCTAAGACCCTCGAAGCTGAAGAAGTAGATCAGTGCCGGCAATGCGATCGTTCCACCAAGGAACCAACGCGCCACTCTGTGTTCGTCCATCATCCCACCAGGTGATCGACTGCGTCTGACCTGCTTGCTTGCCTCAGAGTAGCGCTTGCGTGAGCCAGCCGGAAGCGCGGATTAGCACCTGGGGCGGTACCTGAGCTCAACCATCCCGCCAGGCCACTCCCGCGCATACGACAGCACAAGCTGCCGCAGGTTGAGGCCGTCTTGCCACAGGCGCACGCCGCCGCCGAGCAGAACCGGCTGGATCACGATCAGGTAGTCATCGATCAGACCGGCGGTGGAGAGCGCTGTGGCAAGCTGCCCGCCGCCGAACAGCCAGATCGTGCCTCCGGGACGCTGCTTGAGCTGCTCGACGAACGTCACCGGATCCTGATGGACGAACTCGATGCCATGGCGTGGTTCGAAATCGGATCGCGAGGTGAACACGTAGACGCCCTTGTCCTCGAACACGTCCATCCCGCCGGGGATTCGCAAGGAGAGCTCGTAGGTGGTCCGGCCCATAACGAAGGCGTCTACCGTCTCCATGAGCTTGAGGTAGTCAGCAGGAATGTCATCGGGGGGAGGCTGGATCCAGTCGATGCCCTCATCGCTGTCGGCAATGAACCCATCGAGCGAGGTGGTCAGGTTGAGCAGTAGCTGTCGCATGGAGCCTGCCCCCGAAACGGTATCCGATGGTGCAAATGAGCGCATCAGCAGACGCTTTGCGCTTCTTTCAATCTATCGCTCCTGGCGTTTCACTGGATGCGCTTGTTAGGCCGATCACGCCGAGATATGCAGCCTGAGTCCGTTTCGCCGGACTCCCTATCATGAAGATGATCAGAGCGTCTACGGTACCGAGTAGTACCTGGTACCACCGTTCTTGAAGGCACCGTTCTCCCAGACAAGTACCTTCTGCATATACCACCCTTGGCTGTTGCTGGTCGTGAGTATGTACTCTCCGTCCACATCCTTCGGATCGTAGTACTGCGTCTGCGTCGTCTGTATATTGAAGTTCGTCTCGTTGAAGATGAAGTCGTTCATGTCGGTGTGATCCTCACCGCCCAGTCCGTTGGAGCCGATGTACTCCACCTCGTCGTACCAGTTGTTGCGCTTGCCGGGCGGCGGGGTAATCACACGATCCCGGCTGCTGCGACAGAAACCGATCGTTGACGGTGTGGACGTTCTTGCGCTTCAGCTGCGCACTCATCCCCTGCCATCAGTCTAGCGCGTGCCACATCTGCCGGATGCGCTTGTGGGGGTGTTCGTCTCAAGACAGCCGCTATCGGCCGCTCATCTCGGAGTGAAGGCCCTTGAGCAGCTGGATCTGTCCGGCGTGGTAGGTGTCGTGAAGGATGATGCCGAAGAGAAGCCTGGCAAACGTCGTGTCCGAGTCGGGGCCGACGGGCTCGTCCATCCGAGCGGGATCGAACGCTTCAACGGCCTGGATCAGTAGGTCACGGGCGTCTCGGGCAACAGCACGATCGGCCTTCCACGCGGCTGGGAGCATCTCTGATGGCGGCGCGGGCCAGTTGGCAGGCGACCTGGGGAATCCGCCTCGCGGGGCATCAGTGATCCTCCGCCGAACGGCGTAGTTCCAGTACGCCACATGTAGAGTCAAGTCCCAGATGCTGTGTCGGTCGGGCGACGGTCTCCAGGCTGCAGTTTGCGCCGAGACGCCTCTCAGCGCTCCCAGTGCGGTCGCGCCACCGTGCCACAGCTTCGTGCCCGGCTCCGGCTGGAGGTGCCGCAGCACCTCAGCGAGTCTCTCGTCACTCATGGGAACCCCTTCCCACGAATCAACCCAGCGTGTCAGGTATGAGCAGCGGCCCCATACCCTCTCTTCAGCATACTAGCTTGCGCCGTCTGCTCGATGCCTCCGTTCGGCCTCGAAGCGGCGACCGCTACCGATAGATCAGCTGCCAGGAGACCCCGAACCGGTCGTCGACCCAGGCATACCGCTTCGCGAATGGATAGGCATCCAGGTCCATCAGTACGCTACCGCCCTCAGAGAGAGCGCCGAAGAGACGATCGACTTCGGCGTCGCTGTCGCACGAGACGAAGAACGACGTGGACGGCGTGAACGTGAAGTCGTGCACCGGCGGGCTGTCCATCACCAACACGAGCTGGCCGGCGATACGGACGCGGGCGTGGACGATCTGGCCAGCCATACCCTGGGCATCATCGCCGTAATGCTCGACGGACTCGATAACCGAGTCATCGAACAGGCCGACGTAGAAGCCGATGGCTTCTTCCGCCTGTCCGGTGAACATGAGCATGGTGTGCATCTGGTTGTGGGCCATGACCCCTCCTCTTGCCTGGCGACCCGGCCGCCGTCGGCCGGACCGAACGCCTCCCAGGAGGCGATCGAACATCTAGAGCTTCAGCGGCGCCGATGCCCCCTCAGTTCAGTCTAACGCTTCGGCGCGTCTGCTCGATCCACTGGTTCGCCCGACGCTGTTACCTTGGCCGGCGGTGGCTCCGGTGTCTATCCTGCCACCGGCGAGCCCAGCTGAGTGCCACCATCCCGAACACGGCTACGGCCGCAGCTCCTGTATTGAACACCAGATCGAGCGGGTCGAAGACACGGTTCGGCAAGAACACCTGGATGCCTTCGTCAACTGCGCCGAGCACGGTCGTCACACCTACGGCGAGCAGGGCCGGGGCCGGAACCGGGCGACCGTTGGCCCTGCGCTCCGTCAGCGCCTCGAAGATGAGGACAGCGAGTACTCCGAACTCCATAAGGTGACTACGCTCTGGCATCGCAGTGCGCACGAGCACAAGCACTATGACGGTCCCCACGCCCAGACCGACGCCAATCTCCATCCCGCCTGGTCGGGTCTTCAGCCCCTGGGTCAGTATCGTGATGGCGACGCACACGAGCGCAATGGCGAAGGCCACTGTGGTCACATCACCGTTTCGGAGACGATCCGGAAGGATCGAAGCGACATACAGGGTCGCGAAAATACCTACGAATACGACAAGCGCCAGAAGCCACAGACGTCGTTCGCGGCGTGAAGTGAAATCCGGTCGCAGTAGACTCATGGTTAGGGCTCCTCCAGCTAGTACACCGTGAGGATAACTCGTGAGGTGTGTTGATACGTGAATGTGAGCAGTGTGGATGTTCGGGCGAACGTACGTGCACACATCAGCAGCGCGCTCATCCCCTGCCTTCAGTCTACCGCTTGCCACGTCTGTTGGATGCGCCGGCTAGGCAATAGGCGGTGTATGCTCACGAAGTCTCTCTCAGAACAACTCCCGCACGGAACCGACCGGAGGCCACGCCATGCTCCACACGATAACGATACTGCACGTACCTGGATGCGCTGGCGGCCGTAGTGCGCTCGACCTGGCCTCCGGGATTGCAAGAGCTCGACCGGATGTGAGCGTAAACGAAGTGATCATCGAAGGCGACGCCGTCGCCCTCGCGAGCGGATTCCGCGGATCTCCCACCGTGCTGATCGACGGACGCGACATCGAGACTGATCCACAGACGCCAGTTGGTTCGATGGGTTGACGGCGCTACAGAGTCCCCGGTGAGGGGATCCTGGACCACCCAAGTGAGGCCCAGATGCTGGAGCGCATCGACGGACCCGCGTGACTGAGCGAACAAGAAGATGAGTTGTGGACCGGGCCTACTCAGAGCACATCGCTGTCGGTGAGCTCTGAGTCACGCCTGACTGTGAGGATCTGAACCGACCCACATCGTAAGAGACGCGAGACGCGTTCCATGCGACGCCAGAAGAGCGCCGTCCGTCTGGAAGCGGTTGTTGGTGAGCTCCCCGTAGCGTGTATCACGTTGCGTTCAACTCAGAGTCCCTTCGCGCCGATAAGTGTGAGCAAGCAACACGACTTCGGAGGCATGAATGCACAGCCAATCCGAGTTCCAGTCGATTCTCGCAGCCGCTCAAGCGTCGGCCGACTGGGCGTGGACCGCCATCTATCGCGAGTACGCGCCAGCGGTCTTGCGCTACCTGCGAGGGCATGGGTCGACCGAGCCTGAGGATCTTCTCGGAGAGGTGTTCATACAGGTGGTGAGGGGCATTGGCGCCTTTGAGGGCACGGAAGCCATGTTCCGATCGTGGGTCTTCATGATCGCGCGCAACCGCCTGGTGGATGAATGGCGAAGACGAGACCGTCAGCGCATCGATGCGGTATCAGCCGATGAGATGGTGATCGCCGCGGGGGTCGCGGACGCCGAGGCCATGAGACACCTTTCGGACGTCGCTGTCGTCGAGGTTCTCGCCTGCCTGACGCGCGACCAGCGCGATGTACTCTATCTTCGCCTGTTCGCTGACTTGACGATCGACCAGACCGCAAGGGTGATGGCGAGAAGCACGGGAGCGGTGAAGGCACTCCAGGCTCGAGCGCTTGCCAGAATCCGAAGAGCAATCTTGAAAAAGGCCGTGACCCTATGAGCGAGTTCGACGGTTACAACGATGAGATGAGATGGTACTCGAACATACGGGAAGCAGACGTCGACCGGCTCTTGCGGGGCCAGGTGCCGCTTGATTCGGAGCGGGACGAGCCCGTCGCCCACTTCATGAGGGAGCTCGGCAAGGCCGTTCCCCCAGTGGAGTTGTCGATGGAGACGGAAGCAGCGCACCTGACAGCCATGTTCGAGGCCGCCCACCTCCTCGCCGAGAACGGCGAACCGACCGTGAGGTCGGCAAGCAATGCCAACGGGCCTGACATGCAGGCATCCGGGCTACCGAAGTGGAGGAGACTAGAGATGTTGAATACGTTGATGGCGAATAAGACGGCGAAACTCGTGGCTGGAGTCGCGGCCGTCCTGCTGCTTGGCGCTGGAACCGCCTTCGCGGCGAGTGCTGGAGTGCTCCCGACACCGGTTCAGGATGCCGTGGCTGCGGTCGTGGCCCCTCTGGGCGTCGACCTTCCGGATTCAGACGAGATCGACGAGGTCGACGCCGACGAGGACGTGGATGACATGGATGACGCCGACGAGGACGTGGACGTGGTCGACGCCGACGAGGACGTGGATGACATGGATGACGCCGACGAGGACGTGGACGTGGATGACGAGGACGTGGACGTGGATGACGCCGACGAGGACATGGATGACGCCGACGAGGACATGGATGACGCCGAGGACGAGGACGACGACGAGGACGACGACGAGGACGACGACGACGTGGATGACGCCGACGAGGACGACGACGAGGACGACGACGAGGACTAGTACCCGAGAAGCACGACTACTGATGACCCTGCCTTGCACGATGCGAGCGCAGGGTCGTCGCTTGTCGGGAGTCACACCAACGTGCATGCGCATCAGCGGACGCTGAACGCTCTCCGGTCATTGTAGCTCCTGGCGTTCCGCTGTATGCGCTTGTTGGCGGAGCGTACCGAAGTAGCACAACTATGCTACACTACTATCTGTCCCCTCGTGATGGAGAAAGCGATGACACAGGGAGTGAAGCTCAGGCGCGCAGGCGGGTCGATCGCGGCCACGCTTCCGAAAGACATGGCCGATCGCCTCAAGCTCGAGGCCGGCGACACGGTGATCGCGATCGAGACCGACCGCGGCATCTTGCTGACCCCGTACGATCCCGACACCGAGGAGGCGCTATCGATCGCCGCCGAGGTCGGGCGCACCTACCGCAACGCTCTGCGGGAACTGGCTCGGTAGATCGTGGCGGGCAAACACGGCCGAGAGCCTCGCTGGGTGTCACGTCTTGTCGTCGACGCGATCCAGACTGACACATTGCTGACACACGGCGGGCTGCCGGGGCTTCGCGATGAGAGCCTGCTGGAGTCGACACTCGCCCGGCCCGTGCAGCGCTTCTCGTACGAGCCTGACGCCGATCTCGCCGACCTCGCGGCAGCGTACGGATTCGGCCTCGCCCGGAACCACCCGTACAACGACGGCAACAAGCGTGTGGCTTTCGTGGTGATGGCGGTGTTCCTGGGGCTCAACGGTCTGGGGCTCACGGCGAGCGAGTCAGAGGTCGTGACAACGATGATGGCGCTCGCCTCTGGTGAGGCGGAAGAGAATGCGCTCGCCGCCTGGATCAGGCTTCACACCGGCGACAGGCCGCGGACGTCCCGCTAACGTATGAGCGCATCAGCAGCGCGCCCATCTTCTTCCATCAGTCTAGCGCTTGTCGCGTCAGCTGAATGCGCTGGTTAGGCGTTTCCCTCAAGGTTAGGATCCATCAACCGCTCGCTTCTCCAGACCCTGACCACGGTGATGAGCGCATGGTCACGGCGATAGACGATCCGGAACGGCGGCATCTCGAGTTCGCGAAGCCAAGGCGTCTCGAACTCCGGCACGACCCTCCCGCTATCGGGGAACATCGCGAGCTGCTCGACGCGTTCGAAGACGTCACGCACGAGGCGCTCACCGACCTCCGGTACCTGCTGGGAGGTGTACCAGCTGATCACCTGGAGTAGATCATCCTCCGCCGACCGCGCGAACTCGATGCGGAGCGGTGCGGCCATCAGGCGATTCCCAGGCGAAGCTTCACGTCCTCGATCGAACTGGTGCGTCCGGCCTCGATATCAGCCAGACCGGCGACGACCGCGCGCATGAACTCTCGCTCGTCTTGTGCAGCCTCGAACTCCGAAAGCGCCTGCACTACGGCAACGCCGCGCCCGTGGCTCGTAAGGAGGACCGGACGGCCGGTCTCGTCCACGTGGCGGACGACCTTGCCGGGATTGATCTTCATATCACCGAGTGGGACGACATCTTCCGAGAACTTCACGGCAGTGTTCAACGGGACCTCCTAACGACACCATACTTCTGGTGCCGATTATAGCACCCGATAGAACCTGGTGGGAACACGTCTAACGTATTTGCGCATCAGCTGCGCGCCGATGCCCCCTCAGTTCAGTCTAGCGCTTGCCGCGACTGCTGTTGCGCTGGTTAGATGGTCCCCCAGAGGCCAGTGCGCGTTCCGAAGGCATACACCAGACTCAGGGCCGACATCAGAATCAGGGCACCCGCCAGCCAAACGAGTGGAGAGGCGGACCGCTGAGACTGCGGCTCAACAGGCGAGAGCGGGGGCGACCCCTGCAAGTCGGCCTTGCGAGAGCCGACAAGCAGATCAAGCACGACCATGGCGCCAAAGAATCCGCCCGCCCCTGTAGCGGTCGACCAATCCCACGCGTCGTCCAAGAACGGAAGGGCAACCGCCCCAAGGGTCAGGACAATGTGTGGTATCAGCCAGGTGCGCCCCAAGAATGGGACACTGACTGCGGGCATCGCTGTCTCTTGCTCGTCTTCCATTGCCTCCGGCTCCATCTAACGTTGTTGGACATCAGCAGACGCCCGCGCGCTATCTGCTCAGTCTACCTTGTGGCGTTCTGCTCGATGCGCTTGTTAGGCCGCTCCCCCTACTCTGAACTCGACGATCCGTCAGTCCCCAGGCACTGCATCGCCGACGCGACGCCTCGGTGGAGGAGAGTGCCCGAGTACAGCAGGTCCGACGAGTACTGCGCAGTGTCGCTTGCTGCCATCGTCTCAGCCCACAAACACGCCTCGCAGGTCACCGCGCGCCAGCGCTACTTCGATTCGCGGCAACAGCTCGGGCGTGAGCGCGGCCAGATACTCCACTGCGCCGCCGTCGTGGACGCCGACGTAGTCACCCGTGGCCAAGGCGGCCTCGCGCATCGCCCGCTCTCGGCCCACTCCCATCAATGGACCCAGACGCAACGCGATCTCGGCGCGACCCTCGTCGGAGATTCGCAGCGCGCTCAGGTCCGCGCCGATCAGCGCCAGACCGATCGCGTTCGTCGCAACCGGCTCGTAGAGGTTCACGAGCAGGTCTTCGAAGTCCGGGCTGCTGCCCTCAAGCACGCGGATGCAAGCGTCGACGTCGAAACGACGCAGGAAGTCGGTCTCTATCAGCAGGCGTCTCAGATACTCATTGATGTAGTCCACACCCAGTAGCGTCTCCGGCACCGGATGGCAGAGCGGGTAGTCGAAGACAGCGGGGATTTCGTGTGCCATGGAGCGGAAGTCGTACGACTTCGGGAAGTCGCCGATGGCGGCGATCGTATCGTGCAGCGCGATGCTCGGGATCGGCGGCATCGTGGCGACAACCTCGCGCCAGAGCTCACCGCTCAGCTGCACCTTGCGGTCGATCTCGGCAAGCCTACGGCGGAACTCATCGTCGAGGTCGACGGCGAGCAGCCGTTCAGGGATCTCGGGGCGCTCAAGATCGATGCCGAGTACGAAGCTCACCGACCGCAGCAGGTCGACCGCGACATGCTTGGGTACGGACGTGCTGTCGCCCATCGTGTACATCGCGGTGCGACGCTCGATCAGCCGCCGGAAGCGCCGCTCGAAGACCGCGAGGTCCTCGGGGGTCAGGAGCTTCTGCTCGGCATCGGGCGAACCCGTCCGGAGGAGTCCGTTCTCATCGGCCACGCGCGACTCCTCTACTCGTCCAGCCAGCTCGAGCAGTGCCAACCCGGTTCGAACTTGTCGTCGACCCACTTCCCCACGTCGTAACGGTGCTGCGCTAGCCAGTGCGTGTTGGCGGCAGCGTTGTCGCCATCGGGGTCGGCCGCATCGTCGAAACCGGTACTCGCATCGATCTTGTCCGCATCGGTACGGTCATGGAAGCCGAGCTTCGGCGGGTTCACGATCTCGTCGCGGGCCGCGCGGACGAGGCCCTCGAAGAGCGCCTCCTCAAGGAGGCCGACATCGCCTTCGGCGAACTCATCGAACAGCGTCCGCATCTTCTTGATGAGGTCGTCGTCCGTGAACTGCTCGAGGGACTCGCCCTTGATCTCGTAGAACAGCTCTTGGAGCTCGATGACCTTCTCGACGAAGGTCGCCTGGGACACGTGCGGCGAACCGGCGAACGCGAGCACCAAGTCCCTCGCGACACCACCGCCGAACTCGACGCGGTCGGTCGCAGCGAGTGCCTCGGCCCGCCCCAAGACGATTGCCTGGGCGTCGGTTCTCGACAGAGACAGGCCATAGCGGCCGATCGTCTCGTTGCATGCCTGCAGCTCCTGAGCAGCTGCGGCCGGCTGAATGTGGCCGGCTTCTTGTTCGAACGGAACGAGCATTCGCATCACCTCGATTACCCTTATACGCGCCTTGTCCGACGAATACAGGACTCGTTCTTCGGGCGGGATTGTGGTAAGGTGATGGTGGAGGTCAGGGGTCCTGACCTCGTCTTATTCTCCGGCGATGGTGTCGCGGCTCCCGCAGACGCAGCGACGGAGACTCCTACTCTACCCAGGCTCGCGCGGGGGATCACGTCACCCGCTTGCCTTGAGCAGTCTGGCCTAACGTATTTGCGCATCAGCAGACGCTCTTGCGCTTCCTTCAGTCTATCGCTTGCCGCGTCTGCTGTTGCGCTGGTTAGGCAGCAGACCCGGGCTCGAGACAACCTCACCGACCACTACCACTGACCCCATACGAACGCGAGCACGGCGTGCAGTATTGCAGCGGCCCCCATCGCAATGGCCAGACCCGGCCGGTCTGAGACATACAGCGCCACTGCGGCGAGAAGGAACAGGCCGAGCGAGAGTAGGATCCCCGGCACCATGGGAAGCCGGTGCGTCGCCTTGGGCGCGAGCAGAATGCCCCACAACCCTGCAACCAGTACCGGGAGCCCGATCGCCAGCACCCAGCGCACAATCGAATGATCGGTGATCCGGAAGCCGAAGAAGGCGAAGGCGGCGAGCATCGCGAGCTCCAGCGCAAATGCTAGTGCGAGATTCAGACTGACAAGTGCCTGCATCCGAACCCCTCCCCACGATGCCGGTCGGACCTATGGCTGCCTAACGTATGAGCGCATCAGCAGCGCGCCCGTCCCCTGCCGTTCAGTCTATCGCTTGCCGCGTCTGCTGGATGCGCTTGTTAGAACGGACCCCAAACCCTACGCGGCCGTCCACGGATGGATCTTCTTCAGCTCGTCTGCGAGCCGCTCATGCGCGACCTCGGTGTCGTATGCCGCCTGGGCACGCAGCCAGTAGCCGTCAGACAGTCCGAAGAAGCGGCACAGACGCAAGTCAGTGTCAGCCGTGACCGAACGACGCCCGGCGACGATCTCGCCGATACGGGTCGCCGGGACACCGATCTCCTTGGCCAGGCGATACTGCGAGATGCCCATGGGGAGCAAGAACTCCTCGAGCAGCAGCTCGCCGGGGGTCACCGGTGCAAGTGTGGTCGCCATAGTCATCACCTCTAGTGGTAGTCCACGATCTCGACGTCTTCTGGTCCCGCGGCGGTCCACATGAAACACACCCGGTACTGGTCGTTGATGCGGATGCTGTGCTGTCCGGCGCGGGTACCCTTGAGCGCCTCAAGCCTGTTCCCCGGTGGGACCCTCAGGTCGTCGAGCCGACCGGCGATCTGAAGCTGGCGGAGCTTTCGCCGGGCGACCGATTCGAAGGCGACGAAGCGCTTCACGCGCTTGCCACCGGCCAGGGCCGCAGTATCGGAGTCACGGAATGAGACGATCATGTGCCGATAATAACGCCGCGCGGACATAACGTCAAGCGTTACTATCCCATGCTGCAACCCGGGTAACGGATGTGGGGTCTCGTTCTAACGTATGAGCGCATCAGCAGCGCGCCCATCCCCTGCAGTTCAGTCTATCGCTTGCCGCGTCTGCTGGATGCGCTGGTTAGACACCCCGACTGACTACCAGTTGTCCGGCTTGGTGAACGTGCGGCCATCGACAGTGAAAGTGTCCGGGAACTGACTGGCCTGCAGTGCACCGGAACGGAGCTTCTTGTAGAATCCGGCTGCTCTGCTGAGAGTC